>BEHO01000010.1 GCA_002898915.1 bacterium HR12 | reverse complement strand
TGGCGTACGCCGTAAGTCCGCATCGGGTCAACGTCGGCAGCGCCGGCGGGTCGGGAGGGAGGGGGACGGAGCCATGCGTCTGAACCCGGAGTCGCTGGCGCGTGCGAGCAGCCGCCACCCCTGGCGCGTGATCGCGGTCTGGATCCTGGTGGTGGCGGCGATGGGGATCGCCTCGCGGGCCTTCCTCGCCGACGCGCTCACCACCGACATCGACTTCACGAACGAGCCCGAGTCCAAGCGGGCCATGGAGCTCATCGAGCGGAACGTCACCGGGGAACGGCAGGACACCGAGTTCTTCATCGTCAAGCACCGCACGCTGCCGGTCTCCGCTCCGAGCTTCGAGGCGGTCGTGCGAGCGGTCCAGCGGGAGGTGGCCGCGCTCGGCCCCTCGGTCGTGGCGGGCGACGTCGCCACCTACTACGACGTGCGGGCGGCGGCCGAGGCCGCGACCGACCCCACCGAGCGGGCGGCCCTCGAGCAACAGGCCCGGGGGCTCGTGTCCGAGGACGGGCGCGCCACCCTCGTCGTCGTGCCCGTCGTCGACACCGAGCTCGAGACGGTGGAGGCCCTGAAGGAGGTCCGCGACCGGGTCGCGTCGAGCGATGGGTTCGACCTGCTCCTCGCGGGCGCCGCCACCCTGAACGCCGACTCGTTCGAGGTGGCGGAGGAGGACCTGCGGCGGAGCGAGACGATCGGCATCGGCATCGCGCTCGTGGTGCTCCTCGTCGTCTTCGCCGCCTTCGTCGCCGCGCTCCTGCCCCTCGCCATGGCCCTCGTCGCGATCCCCGTCGCGCTGGGGGCGGTCGCCCTCATCGCCGCCGCGCTCGGCGTGCGCTTCAGCCTGTTCACCACGAACATCACGAGCTCGATCGGGCTCGCCGTGGGCATCGACTACTCGCTGTTCATCATCGCCCGGTACCGGGAGGAGCGGAAGAAGGGGCTCGAGCCCCTCGACGCGATCGCCGCGGCCGGCGCGACGGCGAGCCGCGCCGTGTTCTTCAGCGGGCTCACGGTCGTCCTGGCCCTGCTCGGCATGTTCATCATGCCGACCACCATCTTCCGCAGCATGGCGACGGGCGCGATGCTCGTGGTGCTCGGCTCGATCGCGGCCTCCCTCACCCTCCTACCGGCGTTGATGGGCCTGCTGAAGGACCGCGTGAACTGGCCGCGGCTCGCGAAGCGGGCGAGGATGGACGGCGACCACGACCCTCGCGGCGGGTTCTGGGATCGCACCACGGAGGCCGTGATGGCCCGGCCCGTGGTCTTCCTCGTGGTCGCGGTGGCGATCCTCGGCGGTCTCTCGGGCCTCTACTTCACGATCCACAAGGGCACCACGCAGAGCGCGGCGACCCTGCCGGACGAGGTCGAGTCCAAGCGAGCGTTCCTGATCCTCTCCCGGGAGTTCGCGGCCGGCGGCCGGGCGGACCCGGTGCAGGTGTACGTGGGGGGCGACGTCGGCAGCCCCGCGGTGCAGGAGGCCGTCGGCGAGCTGCAGCGGGCGATCGCGGCCGACCCGGCCTTCGGGGACGAGGTCCCGGTGGAGCCGGGGCCCCGCGGCGACGCGCTCGTGGTGAACGCGATCCCCGTCGGCGACGCCTTCGGGAACGAGACGTTCGAGGCGGTGCGGCGGCTCCGCTCGGAGGTCATCCCCCGGATCTTCGAGGGGACCCGCGCGGAGGTCCTCGTCGGCGGCATGCCGGCGATCTTCACCGACTTCCTGGCGCAGACCGACACGTACCAGCCGATCGTGCTGGCCTTCGTGCTCGGCCTGTCCTTCCTGCTCCTCACGGTGGTGTTCCGCTCGATCGTCGTGCCGCTCAAGGCGGTGCTCATGAACCTGCTCTCGGTGGGGGCGGCGTACGGGGCGATCGTCCTCGTCTTCCAACGGCAGTCGAACGCCCTGCTCGAGCGGATCCACACCGCCGCCCTGGACCTGTTCAACCTGATCGGCTTCCGGTTCCAGGAGGTGGCGTCGATCGAGGCGTGGCTCCCGCTGCTGCTCTTCTCGATCCTGTTCGGGCTGTCCATGGACTACCACGTGTTCCTGCTCTCCCGGATCCGGGAGGAGTACGACCGGACCGGGGACAACGCGGGGTCGGTGGCCTACGGGCTGCGGACGACGGCGGGGATCATCACCGGCGCCGCCATCATCATGGTCGCGGTGTTCACGGCCTTCGCCGCCGGACGGCTGGTGCCGCTGCAGCAGATGGGGTTCGGGCTGGCCGTCGCGGTGTTCATGGACGCCACGATCGTGCGCTCGATCCTCGTGCCGGCCAGCATGAAGCTCCTCGGCGACCGCAACTGGTACCTGCCGCGGTGGCTCGAGTGGCTCCCCCGGGTGAGCGTCGAGGGCCGCGAGCCGGCCCGTCCGGCGACCCGCGAGCCCGAGCCGGTGGGGGCGGTGGACGAGGTCTGACGCGCCCGCGCGCCACGTTGCGCCGGAGGGGGTTTCGGCCCCCTCCGGCGCTTCTGGTAGGGTCCGCAGGGGATGGACGAGCAGGTCGGCGGCGGGATGCGGGAGGAGCGCGAGGCGCTCCGGGCGGCGCTCGGCCGGGTGGGGGTCTGGAGCTTCGCCCTCGAGACCCAGACGGCCGCCGAGGAGCGCGAGGCGGTGCGCCGCATCGAGGAGCTCGGCTACCCGGCGGTGTGGGTCCCGGAGGCCGTGACGAGCCGCGAGATCTTCTCCCACGCGTCCTGGCTCCTCGCCTCGACGGAGCGGATCGTGGTGGCGAGCGGGATCGCCAACATCTGGGCCCGCGACGCCGTCGCCATGGCCAACGGATGGCGGATGCTCACCGACGCCTATCCCGACCGGTTCGTCCTCGGCCTCGGCGTCAGCCACGAGGGCTCGGTCGGACGTCGGGGCGGTCGGTACTAGCGCCCGTACGCGAGGATGCGCGCCTACCTGGACGCGATGGACCGGGCGGCGTCGTCGGCGCCGGAGCCGGAGGCGGAGCCGCGGCGGATGCTGGCGGCCCTCGGACCCCGGATGCTGGAGCTCGCCGCGGAGCGGAGCCTCGGCGCCCACCCCTACTTCGTGCCGGTCGAGCACACGGCCTTCGCCCGCGCTCGCCTCGGTCCGGAGCCGGTGCTGGTGGTGGAGCAGACGGCGGTGCTCGAGACCGACCCCGCGGAGGCGCGGCGGATCGCGAGGCTCTTCGCCGTCGACTACCTCCAGACCCCGAACTACGCGCGGAACCTCCGTCGGATGGGGTGGTCGGACCAGGACATCGCCGGCCAGGGGAGCGACGCGCTGATCGACGCCGTGGTGGTCTGGGGGGACGTGGACCGCATCGCGAGCCGCGTCCGGGAGCACCTCCAGGCCGGTGCCGACCACGTCTGCGTCCAGGTGGTCTCGGAGGACGAGACCGACGTCTGCCTGAAGGAGCTCGCGGAGCTCGCCCCCGCCCTGCTCGATCTCTAGCCGGGGATCGCGATCAGCTCGAGCCCCATGCGACGGATGCCCCGGATGATGCGGGGCAGGGCCCGGAGCGTCGCCTCCCCGTCGCCGCCCCCGTCGTGGAGGAGGACGATCGAGCCCCGGCGGACGCGCGCCAGCACCTCGCGGGCGATCGCGGCGGGGCGACCGGTCCGGTAGTCGCGGGGGTCGACGCTCCAGTGCACGACCCGCATGCCGGCCTCGCGCGCGACGCGGATCACGGAGGGGTCGAAGCTGCCGCCCGGGGGTCGGAACAGGGTGGGCCGGATGCCGAAGCGCTCGGCGAGGAGCTCGGCGGGGCGCCGCACCTCGGTCTCGATCCGGTGGGGACGGAGCTTCACGAACGGCACCCGCCAGGGGTGCGACCAGGAGTGGGTCCCGATCGTCATCCCGGCGCGGGCCACCCGCTCGACGATCTCCGGGTAGCGCTCCATCAGGTACCCGACCATGAAGAAGGTCGCCGGCGCGCGCATGCGCCGGAGGGTGCGCACGATCCGCAGGGTCGTGCCCGGCCACGGGCCGTCGTCGAAGGTGAGGGCGACGGCGCGCGGGCGCACGCTCCCGCCGAGCGGTCGGTAGCGCACGTCGACCGTCTCCCCCGAGATCTCGCCCACGGTCCGGATCTCGCGGAGGCGCGAGAGCTCCAGCGTGAAGGCGGGGTTGTGGAGCTGCCGCCCGGGCAGGATCCGCGTCTCCCGCCGGGTCCCCTCGACGCGATCGACGCCGTCCGCGAGCGCGATCGCGTCGCCCGTGGCGAGGCGGGTATCCGGGTCGGCGGGCGTCCCGTTCAGGAGGACCAGCCCGGGGTCGGCCCGCCGCTCGAGCACCCGGCCGGTCACCGAGAGCAGGCGCCCGGGGCGGGGCGCGATCCAGAGGTCGCGGAGGAGCGCACGGACGGTCGTGCCGGCCGCGACCATCGTCGGGCGTCCCTGGACCGAGATCCGCAGGGGAGCGGGCAGATCGGCGAGGTCCGCGCCGAGGAGCATGGGGGCGGCGAGGACGACAGAGAACAAGCCCGCGCGCAGCGCGGGCCGGCGGGGAAGGCGCCGACGTCGCACCGGCCCATGGTGCCGGACGGTTGCCCTCCCTGTCCACCCTCGACGTCGATCCGTCACCACCGGGTGACTCGTGTCGAGGCGGCGCGGTTCCGCGGTCGTCGGTTTGGGAGGATGGAACCATGGGGCGAGGGCGGGTCTCGGTACGGGCGGCGGCCCTCGTGGACGGGGTCGCGCTCGCGGCGTTCGTGCTCGTCGGGGCGGCGGAGCACGGGGAGGGATTCGCACCCGGCGCTCTCGTCCGGACGGGCCTCCCGCTGCTCGTGGCCTGGGTCGCCGTTGCCGCGGTCCTCGGCACCTACCGCCGCGTCGGTTGGGCCACGCTCGCGCTCACCTGGCTCCTCGCGGTGCCCCTCGGCCTCGTCCTGCGCTCGGCGATCCGGGGCGGGCCCTGGGGGCGGGGCCTGCTGGTCTTCGGCGGCGTGGCCATGGCCTTCACCCTCGTCTTCCTCGTCGCCGGTCGGCTCGCCCTGCTCGGGCTGGGCGCGCTCCAGGCGAGACGGGCGGGGGCGGGGCGGCGCGACGACGGGTAGCTCATCCCGCCGTCGCGGGTCGTCGTCGCGATCCGTGACCGCGAGCGGCTCGTCCGTCGGACGTCCGGGAGGCGCGGCTGACGGCGATGTGGGGAGACCGCGATGGGCGTATGCTTGCCCCTTCCGACGGAGCCCGCGGATGAGGAGGGGAGGCCGTGTACGGAACCGTCGCACGGATGAAGGTCAAGCGGGAGAACCTGGAGGCGCTCCAGCGGGAACTCGGCGCCGAGGACTACCCGGGGATCCCGGGGTTCCGCTCGAGCCACCTGCTGATCCCGGACGAGTGGAACGACGAGGTCATCATCTCGGTGTTCTTCGACGACGAGGCGTCGTACCGCCGCAACGCCGACGACCCCGCTATGCACGAGCGCTACCTGCGGTACCGAGCGCTGCTCGAGGCCGACCCGGAGTGGACCGACGGCGCGTGGGTGAGCTTCGAGCCCTAGCCGCGACGCGACCCGCCCCCGCCCGGTAGCCTTCCCGGACACCGAGACGACGCCGGGAGGGTCATCCGTGGTCGAGACGCTGCGCAACCACATCGACGGCCCGTGGGAGGAGGCGGCCGACGGGGGCAGGTTCGAGGTCGTGAACCCCGCGACGGGCGAGGTGATCGCGACCGCGCCGGACTCCAAGGCCCCCGACGTCGAGCGGGCCATCGACGCCGCACGCCGAGCCTTCGACGAGGGCATGTGGTGGCCGGGGACGCCGGAGCGCGAGCGCGGCCGGATCCTGCTCCGGGCGGCCGAGATCGTGCACCGGGAGTCCGAGCGGCTCGCGCGGATGGAGGCCCTCGACAGCGGCAAGCCGATCGCCGAGGCCCGCGACGACATCGCCGAGGTCGCCTACTGCTTCGAGTACTACGGCGGGTGGGCGACGAAGATCCGGGGCGACGTCCCGCCGGTCGGACCCGAGGCGCTCTCGATCGTGGTGAAGGAGCCGGTGGGGGTGGCGGCCGGCATCACGCCCTGGAACTACCCGTTGCTCCAGGCGGCGCAGAAGGTGGCGGCGGCCCTCGCGGCCGGCTGCACGTTCGTGCTGAAGCCGCCGGAGCAGACCCCGCTCACCTGCCTCGAGCTGCCCAAGATCCTCGAGGAGGCGGGCCTGCCGCCGGGCGTCCTGAACGTGGTGACCGGCTTCGGGGAGACCGCGGGGGCGCCGCTCGTCGCGAGCCCCAAGGTGGACAAGGTCTCGTTCACCGGGTCGAAGGAGGTCGGGCAGATCATCATGCGCTCGGCGGCCGACACGCTGAAGCGGGTGACGCTCGAGCTCGGCGGGAAGTCGCCGAACATCGTCTTCGCCGACGCCGACTTCGCCGCCGCGGTCGAGGGCTCCTGCAACGGGGTCTTCTGGAACCAGGGCGAGATCTGCTCGGCCGGCAGCCGCGTGTTCGTCGAGCGGCGGATCTACGACGACGCCCTCGCGGCCATGGCCGAGCACGCGCGGAAGGTCCGGCTCGGCGACCCGCTCGAGGAGGCGACGACGATGGGGCCACTCGTCTCGCGCGAGCAGCGGGATCGCGTCGAGCGCTACATCGCGATCGGCATGGAGGAGGCGCGCCTCGCCGCGCAGGGCGAGCGCCCGACCGACCCGCGTCTGTCGGGCGGGTACTTCGTGCCGCCGACGATCTTCGCGGACGCCACGAACGACCTCACGATCGCCCGGGAGGAGATCTTCGGTCCCGTCATGACGGTGATCCCGTTCACGGAGGTCGAGGAGGTCGTGCGGCTCGCGAACGACAACGAGTACGGGCTGGCCGCGGCGATCTGGACCCGGGACATCACCAAGGCCATCACCGTGGCCCGGGCGCTCCGGGTGGGGACGGTCTGGATCAACGGGACCCAGGCCGCGCCGGTGGAGGCGCCCTGGGGCGGCTACAAGCGCTCGGGGATCGGCCGCGAGCTCGGCGAGGCGGGCCTGGAGGACTTCCTCGAGACCAAGCACGTGTACGTGGAACTCGGGGGCTGAGCTCGCCGGTTGCGCGGCGCTTGAACGGCCATGCAAAGGCTTGACGGGTGCGCTATCCTGCGCCCTGCATGGCGGGTGGAGAGGTCGTCCTCGTCGATCTGGTGAAGCGCTTCGGCGACGTCACGGCGGTCGCCGGGATCAACCTCGACATGCCGCCGGGCGAGTTCTTCTCGCTGCTCGGCCCCTCGGGCTGCGGGAAGACCACCACGCTGCGCTGCATCGCCGGCTTCGAGCGGCCCGACGAGGGCCAGATTCTCCTCGACGGCGTGGACATGGCCCAGACCCCGCCCCACAAGCGCAACGTGAACACGGTCTTCCAGAACTACGCGCTCTTCCCGCACCTGACGGTGGAGGAGAACGTCGGGTTCGGCCTCCGCTACAAGAACGTGACGAAGGCGGAGGCGCGCAAGCGGGTGGCGGACGCCCTCGCCCTGGTGCGCCTGGAGGGCTTCGAGAAGCGCCGTCCGTCGCAGCTGTCCGGCGGGCAGCAGCAGCGGGTGGCGCTGGCCCGGGCGCTCGTCCTGAACCCCGCGGTGCTCCTGCTCGACGAGCCCCTCGGCGCCCTCGACGCGAAGCTGCGGAAGGCCCTTCAGATCGAGCTGAAGAGCCTCCAGCAGGAGGTCGGGATCACCTTCATCTACGTGACCCACGACCAGGAGGAGGCGCTCACGATGTCCGACCGCCTGGCCGTGATGAGCAACGGCCGGGTGGAGCAGGTGGGCACCCCGGCCGAGGTCTACGAGGAGCCGGCCACCGCCTACGTCGCGGACTTCCTCGGCGTCTCGAACCTCATGGACGCCCGGTGCGAGGGAGGGACGCCCGATGGGCGCGCCCGGGTCCGCCTGGGCGAGTTCGAGGTGGTGGCCGCCAAGGGCGACGTGCACGCCCGGGGCCCCGTGAAGGTGACGATCCGACCCGAGCGGATCCGACTGGAGGAGCACGGCTCGACGGGCGAGAACCGGGTCCCCGGGATGGTGGAGCGGGTCGTCTACGTCGGCTCGACGCTCCAGGTCATCGTGCACGTCGCGTCCGGCCACACCCTCCAGGTCTGGATCCAGAACGCCGGCACCCAGCTCCCCTTCCAGCAGGGGACGCCGGTCGCGGTGCACCTGCCGGCGGAGGCGCTCCGCGTGCTCGTCGACACCGGTCCCCAGGCCGCCTACGCGGGCGAGGAGGCGGAGGCCGGCGTCACGGCGGGCTGAGCCCCGTCAGAACTCCAGGCGCGCCAGGTCCTGGACGGCCGAGCCACCGCGAGCGGCCTGACGGCGGCGCGCGATCCGGAGGAACAGCCCCGCCATCGTGATCGCGAGGAGCGTGGCGAAGAGCATGAGGCTCGCGAGGGCGTTGAGGGCGGGGGAGGGGGCGAGCCGGGCGGTCGAGTACAGGCGCACCGGGATCGTGATCGTCTCGGCCCCCGTCGCCAGGAACTGGCTGATCACGAAGTCGTCGATGGACAGGGCGAAGACGATCATGAAGCTCGCGAAGATGGCGGGGGCGAGCATCGGCAGGAGGACCCGCCGGAGCGCCTCGACCTGGGAGGCCCCGAGGTCCATCGCCGCCTCCTCATAGTCCCGCCCGATCGCGAACAGGCGTCCCCGGATGATCACCACCACGAAGGAGATCGAGAACGTCACGTGGCCGAGGAACTGCGCCCACGTGCCGAGGGGGATGAAGTCGTACAGGTACGTGAAGACCAGGAACAGCGAGACGCCCATCACGATCTCCGGGGTGACGAGCGGGAACAGCATGAGGAAGTTGGCGGCCTGGGCCGCCCGACCCCGCCAGCGCGCGAGCCCGAGCGCGAGGGCCACGCCGATCGGCGTGGCGACGAGCATCGTGAGGCCGGCCAGGCGCAGGCTCTGGATCAGGGACATGCGCAGCGACGGGTCGTGGAGGACCGAGAGGTCGGGATCCGAGATGTACCACCGCAGCGAGAAGCCCTGCCACGTGCTCCGCGAGCGCCCGGCGTTGAAGGAGAACTGCACGGCGATGGCCACCGGGATCAGCGACCAGGCGATGTACAGCCAGGTGAAGACGGCCAGGGCGCGCGGCTGCGCCCACGGGTTCGCCAGCCACCCGCGGAGGCGGGTGAGGATCCCGGGCCTGGGGCGCGCCACGACCGCCTCGGCGCTCACGCCTTCGCCTCCCGCGTGGCCCGGGCCACGCTGACCAGGTAGTAGACCATCAGCAGCGCCACGAACAGCATCAGCACGATGGTGAGCGCGGCCCCCTGCCCGCCCGCGCTCACCGTGGAGTTCACGAAGAAGTCGATCCAGTTCCCGATCATCCGCGTCCGGGGCGACCCGGAGAGGAGGTTCGGCGTGTAGTAGTCGCCGAACATGGGGAGCATGATCAGCACGGTGCCGGCGAGGATCCCCTGGCGCGAGAGCGGCAGGGTGACGCGCAGGAACGCCTTGAAGGGGCTGGCGCCGAGGTCCCTCGCCGCCTCCAGCACGTTCTGATCGATCCGGTCCAGGGCCGCGTACAGCGGCAGGATGAACCAGGGGAGGTAGCCGTACACGAGGCCGAGGATGACGGTCTCGTGGTGGCCGGCCAGCCAGTCCCGCGGCTCCGGCAACAGGCCGAGCGCGACCAGCAGGCGGTTCAGCTGGCCGTCCACGTCCAGCAGGTTCACCCAGGCCAGCATCCGCATCAGGTAGTTGATCCAGAAGGGCGCCAGCATGAGCAGGAGCAGGAGCCCCTTCCACCGTCCCGCGCGCCGCGCCACGTAGTACGCGACCGGGTACCCGATGAGGATGCAGAGCGTGGACGCCGCCCCGACGTAGGCGATCGTCCGCACGAACGTGTCACCGAGCGCGCCGCCGGTGAAGATCTCCCGGAACACGTCCCGGAAGGCCGACGGGTCCCAGAAGTACGGGTTCCACTCCGGCTGCGGCTGGAGGAAGATCGGGTCGATCGTGCCCATCGCGACGGCGAAGATCGCGTAGAAGGGCGCGAGGAAGAACAGCACGAGCCACGCCACGCCCGGCGCCGCCAGCGCCGGCCACAGCGAGCGGTGCTCGCCGACGACCCCCCCTTCCCGCTTGGGCATCGGTGACGAGGGAGCTCAGCGACCGGGATCCCGAAGGGCCATCACGCTCCCGCCTGGACCCGCTGCCACGCCTGGAGCCAAACCTCCTCTTCCTCCGGAGCGAGCTGACGGGGGATGACGCCCATGGCCGCGTCGAAGTCCTCCTTCTGGATGACGGCCGACTTCAGCCAGGGCTTCACGTACCCCTCCTCCACCAGACGGTCCGGATCGATGCCGTTCTGGGGGGGCTGGTACCCGACCCAGCTGAAGTTGTCCAGGGCGTGCTTCTCGTCGAGCATGAAGTTGAGGAAGTGGTGGGCGAGCACGGGGTGCTCGGCTCCCCGGACGATCGCGATGCAGTCGTTGGCGATGTTCCCCCGAGCGGGGTTCGGCGCCTTCGGCGGCCAGAGGTACTGGGCCGTGCTGGGGTCGTCGCCCTCCGGGTAGTACCACCAGGTCGCGACCATGTCGCCCGACCACGCCTGGTGCACCCCGAACTTCCCCTCCGGGAGCTTGGCGTAGGCCCCGTCGATCGTGTAGCGGATGTTCATGAGGTCCACGAGCTCGATGAGCGCGTCGGCGGCCTCCATGATCCGCTGGGGGTCCTCCTCGTAGGGATCGAACCCCAGGCGGTAGGCCGCCGCGGCGAGCGCTTCCTCGAAGTCGTCGTACAGGCCGGCGATGCCCTTGTACTTGGGGTTCCAGAACACGTCCCACGGGTTCTCGGCCTCGAGGATGTCGGCCGAGTCCACCATGTCGGTCCGCCATCCGATCCCCGTCTGGTAGACCGTGTACGGCACCGTGTACCGGGAGCCCTTGTCGTAGAAGGGGTCGGCGAGGGACGGCCACACGTTCTTCTCCAGGTTGTGGATGTAGTCGTGGTTCAGCGGCTGGATCAGCTTCCCCGCCACCGCCTTGGAGACGACCTCGCCCGTGGGGAACCACACGTCCACCTTCAGCTCCCCCGTCTGGAGCTTCCGGATGGCCTCCTCCTCGTTGTAGAAGGTGGTGACGGGCTCGTACTCGATGCCGTACTCCTTGGCGAAGTCCTTCAGCACCTTCGGCCAGAGGTAGTCGGCCCAGTTGTAGACGCGCAGGGGGCCGGGCTCGGGCTCGAGCCCCGACTCGATCGGCGGGTTGTCGTCGAAGATCGGCTGTTCGACCGGGTTGTCGGGGGTCCCGATCAGCACCTCCGGAACCTCCCCGCCGCCGGGTCCCTCCGGCCGCCGGCGTCCGCACGCGGCGAGGATGGCCGAGAGGCTGGGCAGGGCGATCGCCGTGCCGGCCGACCGCAGCAGGAACTCGCGGCGGCTCATGTGCGGGGTCCAACGCTCGCGCGGGTGTCTCATGCCCCCTCCCCTGGGTCGTGGCTCCGGATTTGAGCGGCCGTACAAACCGTGTGCATAGCACTCGAGCGTCGCTCGTGCAACCCAGCGGCCGGGCGCCCGCGAGCCCGGGTGGTGTCGCCGCCTGCCCCTCTTGAAGCTCGGTTCAAGGGCCCATGTATGATTCGGCGCGTCTCGACCCGAGGAGGCTTCCGTGGCAACTTCCGGATCGCCCGCCGAGGCCGAGCCGGTCCTGCTCGTCGAGGACGTCGGTCCCGTCCGGCTCCTCACGCTCAACCGGCCGCGGTCCCTGAACGCGCTGAACGCGGCCCTGATGGACGCGCTCATGGGCGCCCTGGACGAGGCGGCCGAGGACGACGCCGTGTCGGTGTTGGTCCTGCGCGGGGCCGGCCGGGCGTTCTGCGCGGGGTACGACCTGAAGGAGGACGCGGCGGCGGGGGCGCAGGACTCCGCCGCGTGGTACGCCGAGCTCCGGCACGCCACGGACCAGATGCTCCGGATCCTCGACCACCCGAAGCCGGTCATCGCGAGCGTCCACTCGTACTGCCTGGCGGGCGGGACCGACCTCATGCTCGCCTGCGACCTCGCCGTGGCCGCCGACGACGCGTACTTCGGGTACGTGGACATCCGCTTCGGCTCCGGCGTGGTCTCGATGTTCCTGCCCTGGGTGGTCGGCGTGCGCAAGGCCAAGGAGCTCCTGTTCACCGGCGAGGACCGCATCCCGGCGGAGGAGGCGCTCCGGATCGGGCTCGTGAACCGGGTCGTCCCCCGCGCCGAGCTGGAGGCGGCGACGCTCGCGCTCGCGGAGGAGATCGCGAAGAACGAGCCCTTCATCGT
>BEHO01000009.1 GCA_002898915.1 bacterium HR12 | reverse complement strand
GGGAGGTGAGCCGGGGACGGCCCGCGGGACGGACGCAGGAGATCCAGCGGCTGATCGGGCGGGCGCTCCGAGCGGTCACGGATCTCGCCAAGCTCGGCGAGCGGACGATCACGATCGACTGCGACGTGCTCCTCGCCGACGCCGGGACGCGGTGCGCCTCGATCACCGGGGGCTGGATCGCCCTCGCCCAGGCGGTCCGGCGCCTGGAGGAGGCGGGGGTGGTGCCGGCGGGGGTGCTCGCCGACTCCGTGGCCGCCGTCTCGGTCGCCATCGTGGGCGGGCGACCCGTGCTCGACCCGACCTACGAGGAGGACGCTGCGGCCGAGGTGGACTGCAACGTGGTGATGACGGGCTCGGGGCGCCTCGTGGAGATCCAGGGGACCGCGGAGGGAGCCCCGTTCGATCGGGGGGACCTCGATCGGATCCTGGACCTGGCGGCCACGGGGATCCGGACCCTCACCGAGATCCAGCGCTCGGCGCTCGACTGATGGGGTTCCCCGAGCGCATCGCCGTCGCCTCGGCCAACCGGCACAAGGTCCGGGAGATCCTGGAGATCTGCGCCGACTGGCCGGTGGCGTGGGCGACCGTGGAGTCCCATCCCGGCCCCTGGCCCGACGTGGCGGAGCCGCACGAGGGCTACCTCGAGAACGCGCGGGAGAAGGCCCGCGCGGTCGCCGCGGCCCTCGGGATGCCGGCCCTCGCCGACGATTCCGGCATCGAGGTCGACGCGCTCGGAGGAGGGCCGGGCGCGCGCTCGGCCCGGTACGCGGGCCCGGGCGCGAGCGACGCGGAGAACCGCCGACGGCTCCTCGCGTCCTTGAAGGGTGTGCCGCCCTCCGGTCGCACCGCGCGCTTCCGCTGCGTCGCCGTGCTCGCCTGGCCCGACGGGCGCGAGATCCACGCCGAGGGCGTCTGCGAGGGCCTGCTCCTGCGCGCGGAGCGGGGGACCAGGGGCTTCGGCTACGACCCGCTGTTCGTGCAGGAGGGCTGGGATCGCACGATGGCGGAGCTCGCGCCCGAGGAGAAGCACCGGATCAGCCATCGCGGCCGTGCCCTCCGCGCCCTCCGCGCGCAGCTCGCGCAGGACCCCTGACCTCACGGGATCGGCCGCCAGGCGGGGGCGCTGTCCCACGGCCCCGTCGTCACGCGGCGCTCGCCGGACCCGTCCGTTCCGACGAGCCAGATCGACGACGACTCCGGCAGCACGCGCACGAACGCGATCATGCGTCCGTCGGGTGACCATTCCGGCCAGCGCTCGTCGCCCGGGTCGTCGGTGAGCCGCCGGATCCTGCCCGCTCCGAGATCCAGGACGTAGAGATCGAAGTCGCCATCGCGGTCGCTCGCGAAGGCGAGGCGGGTCCCGTCGGGGGACCAGTCGGGGTCGCGGTCGTCGGCGGGCCCGGAGACGACGACCTCCAGCTCGCCCTCCACCGGTCGGTACGTGAACAGGTCCGAGGCGACGGGCGCCGCTCGCTCGAACGCGAGGACGTCGTCCCGCGGTGACCAATCGGGGGCCCGCCCGGCGACGAGCGGTCGCGGGCGCCCACCTCGGGCGGGGATCACGTAGACGAGCGCCCGCTCTCCGCGCACCCGGGAGAAGGCCAGCGTCGACGCGTCGGGCGACCATGTCGGGCTGGCGTCGATCCAGCGACCGCCGGTGAGAGCGCGGAGCTCCCGGCCCCGCCCGTCGACGATGGAGATCCCGAACCCGTCCGGCCAGCGGCGCCATGCGACGGCGAGACGTGAGCCGTCGGGCGACCACGCCGGGTCGCCCACGGTGCCCTCGCGGGGTCCGAACGGTCGGGGACGACCTCCGCTGGGATCGACGATCAGGACCCGCGCGACCCGGCCGGTGGAGCGGACGAAGGCGATCGGCCCGTTGCGCGCGGCCGCCACCGCGGGACGGTCCTCGCCGCGGGCCCGGCATCCGGCGGGGAGGGCGACGCCGAGCAGGATGAGGACGGGGGCGATGGCGAAGGACCGGGTTGCTCGCCGGGATCGGATGGATGACGTGCGCGCTTGACGTCCCACACCGCACACTGTAAGAGCGGGAGCCACAGGCGCTCGCGAGGAGGAGGATCCCGCATGGACGTGTCCAGGTCCCGATGGGCGATGCCCGTTGCGCTGATGACCATCGTCCTCGTGGCGGCGGCCTGTCGCGCGCCGGGCGGCGGCGAGGAAGGGGGCGCGACCGGGGAAGAGGAAGGCGACATCGTCGTCGCCTCGGCCATGCCGCTCACGGGCCCCTACGCGAGCGACGGCGAAGAGATGCTGCAGGCCCTGGAGATGGCGATCGACGAGTACAACGCGGAGGGCGGGCTCCTCGGGCGGAAGCTCACGCTGGTCACGTGCGACGTTGGGGCCCTCGAGGTCGACACGATCCAGGCCTGCGCGGAGCGTCTGCTCGGTGAGAACCCCGACGCCGTGATCACGGGGTACGACGACAGCGGGGTGAACACGCTCGCCTTCGGCGAGGGCGACATGCCGTACCTCCACGCGGTGACGATGCGCGCCGCGATCGAGCCCGTCATGGACGACCCGGAGAAGTACGGGAACGTGTTCCAGTACGACCCGAGCGACTACGACTACGGCACGAACGCGGCGGCCGTGCTGCCCGACGTCGCCGAGCGCCTCGGGTTCGAGCCGGCGAACCGCACCGTCGCGGTCATCACCACCGACTACGCGTACAACGCCGTGGGGGCGGACGCGTTCATCGAGACGATCAAGCAGCAGGGGTACGACCTCGCCCTGAAGGAGGTCATCCCCTTCGGCGTGCAGGAGTTCGGCCCGATCCTGAGCAAGATCGAGGAGGCGGAGCCGGCGTTCGTCACGTTCTGGGACCTCGATCCGTCCGACGCCGCGCGGTTCATGCAGCAGTGGACGCGGCAGTTCGGGGACACGGGGATCCGGAGCCTCGTGTACATGCAGTACACCCCCAACATTCCCGAGTTCCTCGAGCTCGCGGGGGAGAGCGCGAGCGGCCTCCTGTGGGCCACGGTCATCGGGGTCAGCGACAAGATCGGCCGGGACAAGACCGACTACATCCGACGCTGGACCGAGCGGTACGGGCACGAGCCCTTCTCGATCCACCCCTTCGTCGTGCGCGACGCCTTCGACATCTGGGCCCAGGCCGTCCAGGAGGTCGGGTGCGTCGAGTGCTACGACAAGGTCGTGGAGGCGATCCGGGCCACCGACTACCTCGGCTTCGCGGGTCGGTACCGGTTCACGCCCCCCGAGGAGGGGCAGTACGCGATGCCCGGCGACGACCTCCTGCCCACGATCTGGTCCCAGGTCCAGGACGCGCAGAACGTCGTCGTCCTCCCCGACGTCGCGGCGGAGGGCACGCTCCAGATGCCTCCGTGGGTGCCCCAGGTGCCCCAGGAGTGAGCGCGTCCTCGGACCGTCGACGCGCATGAGCGTGCTCGAGGTCTCGGACCTCGCGAAGCGCTTCGGCAGCCTCGAGGCCTTGCGCGGCGTAAGCTTCGCCGTCGAGGAGGGTGAGGTCTTCGGGATCGCCGGGCCGAACGGCGCCGGCAAGTCCGTGCTCTTCGCGTGCATCGCGGGCTTCTACCGGCCGAGCTCCGGGTCCATCCGCCTGGATGGGGAGGAGATCGTCGGCCTCGGGCCCCATCAGATCTGCCACCGGGGGCTCGTGCGCACCTTCCAGACGCCCGCCCTCTTCCACTCCCTCAGCATCCGCGAGAACGTCCTCATCGGCGCCCGGTTCGGCGGGGCCAAGGAGGATCGGGTCGAGGACATCCTGCGCTTCCTCGATCTCGAGCGGGTGGCCGAACGTCGGGCTGTGAACCTCGATCTGTTCACCACGAAGCGCGTCGTGCTGGCCGCCGCCCTCGCCACCGGGTGCCGGGTGCTGCTGCTCGACGAACCCATGGCGGGGTTCTCCTTCGGGGAGGTGGAGCGGTACCTGGATCTCGTGGCCGAGATCCGCCGGACCTGTGGGGTGACGATCCTCATCATCGAGCACCTGCTCGACGTCCTGATCGGGGTCTCGGATCGCATGATGATCCTCCATCACGGCCAGGTCCTCTTCAGCGGGCCACCGGACGAGGTCCGTCGGCACCAAGGGGTCGTCGACGTGTACCTTGGTGGTGGGACGGGGGGCTGACGTGCTGCGGATCCGCGACGTGACGAGCTCCTACGGGGACATCCAGATCCTGCGGGGCGTCTCGCTGGACGTGGGCGACGGGGAGATCGTGGCCCTCCTGGGCCCGAACGGCCACGGGAAGAGCACGCTCCTCAAGGCCATCGCGGGCGTCCATCCGGCGACCGGCGGTTCGATCGAGCTGGACGGCGAGGAGATCCGGACGGAGCCGCCGCACCGCATCGTGGAGCGTGGGGTGGCCTACATCCCCGAGGAGCGGTTCCTGTTCCCCGAGATGACGGTCTTCGAGAACCTGCGGCTCGGCGCGTACACGCGGAGGGCCCGCGAACGCTTCGACGAGAACCTCGCGTTCGTGTACGAGATCTTCCCGCGCCTCCGCGAGCGGCGGGACCAGGCGTGCCAGTCGCTGAGCGGCGGCGAGAGCCGGATGGTGGCGATCGCGCGCGGGCTGATGAGCGGCGCCCGCCTGCTGCTGGTCGACGAGCCCTCCATCGGGCTGGCGCCCGCGCTCAAGAAGGACGTCTACGAGGCGATCCGGAGCATCAACCAACAGGCCGGGATCTCGGTGTTGCTCGTGGAGCAGGAGATCGAGTACGCGCTCCGGCTCGCGAGCCGCGCCTACCTGCTGAAGAAGGGGGCGATCCTGTTCGAGCGTCCGGTCTCCGAGCTCGACGTGGCCCACGTGAAGGAGGCGTACTTCTAGTCGTGGACGCGTTCCTCAACTCCCTGGCGAGCGGGCTGATCGTGGGCTCGCTCTACGCCATCATGGCGATGGGCCTCACGATCCTCTACGGGGTGAGCCACGTCTTCAACTTCGCCCACGGGCACGTCGCCGTCGTGGCCGCGTACCTCGTCTGGTTCGCCGCGGTCCGCCTCGGCCTGGCCCTCCCCGTCGGCGTCGCCGCCGCGCTGCTCGTGATGGTCGTCCTGGCGCTCGCCACGTACTGGGGCGCGATCCGGGGTCTCCTCAGGCGCTCCGAGTGGGGGTTCGGCACGCTCCTGTTCACCCTGGGGCTCGCGATCCTGGCCGAGTACGCGCTCCTCGAGCTCTTCGGCCCCCGGGTGAAATCGGTTCCCGCCGTCCTGCCCGGCAGCGTCCGGCTGTGGTTCGGGCGACTGGCGCTGAACGACCTGTTCCTCATCACCGCGTCGGTGGTGCTGATGGTGCTCGTCGGCGCCTTCCTGAAGCGGACGCTCACGGGGCAGGCGATGCGCGCCGTGGCGCAGTCCCTGCCCGGGGCGCAGGTCGTGGGGATCGACATCGACCGCATCTACGGAGCGACCTTCATCTTCGCCTTCGTCATGACGGGGCTGTCCGGCGTCCTGCTGGGCACGAAGACGTACATGACCCCTCACATCGGATGGGAGTGGATGATCAAGGGGTTCGTGATCGTGGCCTTCGGCGGCCTCGGCAGCGTGCCCGGCGCCATCGTCGCCGCGTTCCTCCTCGGGGTCGTCGAGGCCCTCGTCACGCTCTACCTGGGCGCGATCTGGATCTGGCCGGCGTGGCTCGTGACGTTCATCGTCGCGCTGTGGCTCCGTCCGCAGGGCATCCTCGGAGGGCGGTCGACGTGAGGGGGGCGGGCCGCCGGTTGATGCCCCTGCTGCGACCGCGGAACCTCGTGCTCGCGTCCGTCGGCGCCCTCCTCGTCGCCTGGCCCTATCTGGGGGCGGATCGATTCGTCCTCCACGTCGCCGCCCTGACGTTCGTGTGGGCCGTCGTGGCCTCCTACTGGAACCTCACGAACGGTTTCGCCGGGATCACGTCCCTCGGCAACATGGGCTTCTTCGCCATCGGGGCGTACACGTCGGCCGTGCTGGCCAAGGAGCTGGACCTCACGCCCTGGGCCACGATGCCGGTCGGCGCCCTGGCGACGATGGCGCTCGTGACCGTCCTCGTGGGGCTGCCCGTCCTCCGGCTGCGCGGGATCTACATCGCGCTGCTCACCCTGGCGTTCGCGGACGCGTTGCCCTCGGTCATCACGATCTTCCGCGCCTGGACCGGCGGCGGGATCGGGCTGCTCGGGATCCCGGAACTCCTCGAGGATCTGGAGAAGTGGCAGGCGTACTACTTCGCGCTCGCCTTCTTCGCCGTCGCCCAGGCCGCGCTGGTCCTCGTCGTCCGCGGGGCCCCGGGGTTGGCGTTCGTGGCGCTCCGCGACTCCGAGCCGTTCGCGCAGGCCCTCGGGGTGGATCGGTTCAAGGAGGGCCTCCGCGTCTTCGCGATCTCCGCGTTCTTCACCGGCTTCGCGGGGGCGCTCTACGCGCACCTGCTCGGGCAGATCTCGCCGGCCATGCTGGGGATCGAGCAGTTCCTGATGGTGATCTCGATGTGGATGCTCGGCGGGGCCGGGACGCTCCTCGGGCCGGTGCTCGGCGCGGCGATCATCACCTTCGGCAACGAGTACCTGCGCGTGGCGGGCTCGCTGCGTCTCGGTCTGCTGGGTCTCGCGATCGTGATCACGGTGCTCTTCTTCCCCGGGGGGATCATGCAGCTCGTGGGTCGCGCGCGGGGGTTCCTGACCCGCCCCCGGAGGGGTGGATCGGACCCCGACACCGTCGATGGAGCGGCGCTCCCCGTGGGGAGCGGTTCGGAGACAGGGGAGGGGCGCTGATGTGGCCCGAGGGGAGAACGGCGGCCGCGGCGTTCACGTTCGACTTCGACGCGGAGGAGGTCTGGATCGGGGAGGACCCGGAGAACGCCCATCGCCCAGGTGTCCTCTCGCAGGGGACGTACGGTGCCAAGGTCGCGATCCCGCTGATCCTCGAGCTGCTCGAGCGTCGGGGGGTGCGGGCGACCTTCTTCATCCCCGGACGGGTGGCGGAGCGGTACCCGGGCCGGGTCCGGAGCATCCTCGAGGCGGGACACGAGGTGGGGCACCACGGCTACACGCACACCTCGCCGACCAAGCTCACGGCCGAGGAGGAGGAGGCCGAGCTCGTTCGGGGCAAGGAGGTCCTGACGTCGCTCGGCGCCGAGGTGCGCGGCTATCGTTCGCCGTCCTGGGACATCAGCCCGCACACGCTGCGGCTGCTCGAGGCGCACGGGTTCGCCTACTCGTCCCAGTTCATGGACGACATCCGCCCCTACCGGCATGAGGGCTCGCGCATCGTCGAGGTCCCGATCCAGTGGATCCTGGACGACGCCCCCCACTTCTGGTTCGACGGGGCGACGTGGACGAAGAAGATCTCGACCCCCTCGGAGTTCTTCGAGATCTGGCAGGCGGAGTTCCTCGGGATCCGTCGTCTGGGGGGCGCGTGCGTCTTCACGATGCACCCGCAGATCATCGGCCGTCCGGGGCGGCTCGAGGTCTTGGAGCGGGTCATCGATCTCGTCCTCGGATGCGAGGACGTGTGGGTGGCGACGGCCGGGGAGATCGCGGAGCGGGTACCGTGAGGGCGCTCGTGACGGGCGGTGCACGCGGGCTCGGCCGGGCGGTCGCGGAACGGCTCGTCCGGGACGGCGGAGACGTCGCCCTGCTCGACATCGACGAGGCCGTCGGAGGGACCGCCCGGGAGGTCGCGGCGCTGCGCCCCGGCTCGCGGGTGACGGCGATCCGGGGCGACGTGGGGCGAGAGGACGACGTCGAACGCGGGGTCGGGGAGGCCGCGGCGGCCCTCGGGGGGATCGACCTGCTCGTCAACAACGCGGGCATCGGGGGCTCGACGAGGCCGCTCGTGGACGTCTCGGTCGAGGAGGTGCGGCGCGTCATCGAGGTCAACCTCGTCGGCGCCATCCTCGTGGCGCGCGCCGTGGCCCGCGTCATGATCGAGCAGGGGACGGGGGGCTGCATCGTGAACATCGGGTCCATCTTCGGGCAGCGAGGGGAGGCCGGTGCCGCCGCCTACAGCGCGTCCAAGGGCGGCGTCGCGCTCCTCACGCACTCGCTGGCGCTCGAGCTCGCGCCGTACGGGATCCGCGTCAACACGATCGCGCCGGGGAACATGGCGACCGAGATGCACTTCCAGGACCTTCGCGAGCGGGCCGCGCGGAGCGGCCGCACCTTCGAGGAGGAGGTGGCCCGTGTGGTCCAGGCTATCCCCCTGGGTCGCCACGGCACCGGTGAGGACGTCGCCGGCGCCGTGGCCTGGTTGGTGTCGGATGACGCCGCGTACGTCACGGGCCAGACGATCGGGGTCAACGGCGGGGTGGTGCTGACGTGACGGGTCGCTTCGAAGGCCGGCGCGCGCTCGTGACCGGGGGCGGCTCCGGGATCGGCCTGGCCACGGCGCGTCTCCTGGCTGCGGAGGGCGCGAGGGTCGCGTTGCTGGACCACAACGAGGAGCGGGTCATCCGCAGGGCGGAGGAGCTGGGTGCGGCCGCGGTCGTCGCCGACGTGGCCGACCCCGAGGCCGTGGCGGCCGGCGTGGGCGCGGCCGAGGACGCGATCGGGGGCCCGCCCGACCTCATCGTGAACTCCGCAGGCATCTACCGCTTCGCCCCCGCGCTGGAGCTCTCGCCCGAGGCCTGGTCGGAGGTCCTCCAGGTCAACCTGGTCGGGTCCTTCCTCGTCGCGCGGGAGGCGGCGATGCGGCTCCGAGCGGCGGGGATGGGCGGGTCGGTGGTGAACATCGCATCGGTGGCGGCGCTCGTCGCCGACCGCGTGGAACCGGCTTCCCACTACAACGCGAGCAAGGCCGGCGTCGTGGCGATGACCAAGCAGCTCGCGGTGGAGTGGGCCCCCTACGGGATCCGGGTGAACGCCGTGTGTCCTGGGCCGATCCTGACCCCCATGCTCAGCCTGACCGAGGACCCCGAGGTGGCCGAACGGTACGTCGAGGAACACGTCCCGCTCGGCCGGTTCGGGCGACCCGAGGAGGTCGCGACGGTGATCGCGTTCCTCTCGTCGGCGGATGCCTCGTACATGACGGGCAGCGTCGTGACGGTCGACGGGGGGCTGACGGCGCTATGAGCGAGAAGCGGTCCTACCCGCACGTGCGGGTCGCGGGTGACCCCTACGAGCGTGGCCGGGCGTACGGGGAGCAGGCGGCGGAGCGCGTCGTCCGATCGGTGGAGGGCTACCGGGACGTGTTCCGAGAGCTCGCGGGCCTCGACACGGAGGGGGCGAGGCGTCTCGCGAGGTCGTTCGAGGAGGCGATCGCGAGGTTCCGTCCCGCGTACCTGGAGGAGATCCGCGGCATCGCCGAGGGGGCCGGCGTGCCGTACGAGGACGTCCTCGCGATCAACGTGCGGACCGAGGTCATGTTCGCGGCCCGGGCGCGCTCGGCCGAGGCGTCCGGCCGCGTCGACGCATGCAGCGCCTTCGCGGTGCTCCCCGAGGCGAGCGCCGAGGGCCACACGTTGATCGGGCAGAACTGGGACTGGTTGCCCCACTGCTTCGACACGGTGGTCGTGCTCGAGGTGGAGCAGCCGGACGCGCCCGACTTCGTGACGGTCGTCGAAGCGGGGCTCTTGGCGAAGACCGGGATGAACTCCTCCGGCATCGGGCTCGCGACGAACGCGCTGGTGACGGACGGGGATCGCGGTGAGCCTGGCGTGCCCTACCATGCGCTGTTGCGGGCCATCCTGGACTGCGAGACCCTCTCCGACGCGTACGCGGTCCTGATGGAACGACCCCGAGCGTCCTCGGCCAACTACCTGATCGCCCATCGGGACGGGATCGCCGTGGACGTGGAGGCGGCGCCGGGGGACTTCTCGCGCATGTCGCTCGTGTTCCCGGATCAGGGGGTGCTCCTCCACACGAACCACTTCCTCGCGCTCCCCGCCGGACTCAAGGACGTCTCCCTCTGGGCGATGCCGGACAGCCCCTTCCGACTGGAGCGCCTGAGGACCGCGGTGGCCGGCGCGCGCTCCGGCGGACTCACGCTGGAGGCCTTCGGCGCGATGCTCGCGGACCACGCGAACTACCCGTCGGGCGTGTGTTGCCATCCCGACCGGCGGATGCGACCGGCGGACCAGGGCGCCACGGTCGCCTCCGTCCTCATGGATCTCGACGCCCGCGAGCTGTGGATCGCGGACGGTCATCCATGCAGGACGCCCTATCGGCGCCTGGACTACGCGGGGTTCCTGTCCAAGCCCTCGCCCGTCCGTGAGGACCTGCTGAGGAGCGACTGAGGCGGATGCGGTTCGGCTTCGGTCTGATCACGTGCGAGCGGCATCCGAGCGATCGCCGCACCTCGGAGGAGATCTTCGCCCACGCGCTGGCGCTGGCCGAGGAGGCGGAGCGTCTCGGCTTCGACTCCGTGTGGGTCTCGGAACATCACTTCATCGACGATGGGTACCTGCCGTCGCTGCTCCCGATGTGTGCGGCGGTCGCCGCGCGCACGCGGACGATCACGGTCGGGACGGGGGTCCTGCTCGCGCCCCTCCACGATCCCATCCGGGTGGCCGAGGATGCGGCGGTGGTGGATCTGATCGCTCGGGGACGGCTGATCCTCGGGCTCGGCGCGGGGTGGCGTCGGGAGGAGTTCGATGCCTTCGGGGTGCCGCCGAGCGAGGCGGGCCAACGCCTGGAGCGGTGCGTCCGCGTCCTGCGCGAGGCGTGGTCGCCGCGTCCGGTGACCGACGGCTACCCGGGGGTGGCCGTCACGCCGAAGCCGCCAGGGGAGGGGCCGCCGATCTGGATCGGCGCCCTCTCCGAGGCGGGTGTCCGTCGAGCGGGGCGGATCGCGGACGGGTTCCTCGCGACCGAGGTGACCGCCGAGGCCTTCGCCGAGCAGATCCGCTGGGCCGCCGAGGAGCGGGAGCGGGCGGGTCGACGGGACGCGCCGTTCGTGAACGCGGCGGTGGTCTCCGTCTTCGCGTGGCCGGGGGCGGACGCGTGGGAGCGGGTCCGGGACAGCCATCACTACGTGGTGTGGAAGTACCTGGACATGGAGGACGCGCGAGGGCGGACGGGCCCGCCGCAGCTGCCGCCCCGGCTGTCGGCCGCGGATGAGGAGGCGCTGCGCCGGCAGATCGTCGTGGGGCGCCCGGACGAGGTCATGGAGCAGCTCGACCGGTTCCGGCGCCTCGCGGGCGAGGACGTCCATCTCGTGGCCCGCCTCTACTGGCCGGGCCTCGACCCGTCGATCCAAGAGGAGGCCCTCGCGGTCTTCGGGGAGGCGGTCGTGCCACAGCTCCGCTAGCGCCGAGGAGGGACGGATGCCGGCACGGGGGTGGATCGTGGGGATCGACGTCGGGGGGACCTTCACCGACGGCGTCGCGGTGGCCCCGGACGGCGAGCTCAGGGTGGCGAAGGTGCCCTCGACGCCCGCCGACCCGTCGGTCGGTCTCCTCGACTGCCTGCGTCGGCTCCGCGAGGGCGGTGTCGACCGGGTGGACCTGCTCTTCCACGGCACCACCGTCGCGACGAACGCCGTGCTGACGGGCGTGCGAACCCGGGTGGTGCTGCTCGCCACGGAGGGCTTCCGGGACATCCTCAGCTACCGGACGGGCAGCCGGCCGAAGCTCTACGACCTCATGCAGCCTCGCCCGGACGAGATGGTTCCCCGGCGGGACCGCATCGAGGTGCGGGAGCGGCTCTCCAGCCTCGGCGAGATCGTGGTCCCCCTGACGCCGGAGGAGATCGACCGGGTCGTGGAAGAGACGGCCGCCAGGTCGCCGGAGGCGGTGGCCGTGGCGTTCCTCTTCAGCTACCTGGACGATCGTCACGAACGCGCGATCGGGCGAGCCCTCCGCGCGCGGCTCCCGGAGGTGCCGGTGACGCTGTCCTCCGAGGTTGCCCGCGAGTTCCGCGAGTATCCGCGCACCGCCACGGCGGTCGTCAACGCCGCCCTGCGTCCGGTCGTCGGGCGCTACGTCCGTCGGGCGGCGGCCGGCCTCCGGGAGCTCGGGGTGGACGCCCCCTTCCTCGTGATGCAGTCCAACGGGGGCTGCGTGCCGGCGGAACGCGCGGACCGCGAGGCCCACCGCCTGATCCTGTCGGGGCCCGCGGCCGGCGTGGCCGGGGCGCTGGCGCTCGCCGGGCGGCACGGGCTCGGGCGTGTGATCGCGTTCGATATGGGCGGTACCTCGCTCGACGTGTGCCTGGCGCAGGACGGGGTTCCTCCCGTGACCCCCGTCCTGCGCGCCAACGACCACCCGATCCTCGCGCCGTCGGTGGATATCGTGACCGTCGGCGCGGGCGGGGGAAGCATCGCGAGCGTGGATCGCGCGGGCCGGCTCCGGGTGGGACCCGAGAGCGCGGGGGCCGACCCCGGGCCCGCCGCGTACGGCCGTGGGGGGACCGCGCCCACGCTCACGGACGCCTTCGTGGCGGCCGGTGTCCTGGGGCCCGAGACCCCGCTCGCCGGCGAGCTTCCGCTCGACGTGGAACTCGCCCGGGGGGCGGTGGCTCGCGTGGGCGAGGCGGTCGGCCTGGACCTCCGGACGGCGGCCG
>BEHO01000008.1 GCA_002898915.1 bacterium HR12 | reverse complement strand
CCTGGAGGTTCCCATGGCCGAAGGGTACGTGCCGGCGCGCCGAGAGGGAATACCACCTTCCTGGGATGGACCGGGGGCCCCGTGGGGGGCAGCCTGCCCTCGTCATGGGAGGCCGCACGCCGGAAGAGCTCGAGATGCTGCTGGAGGACGCCTCGGTCCTCCGTGACACCGACGCCCTGGGCCGGTTGTTCGTGGAGGGTGCCCTGCTCGTACGCGGCGACAGCTCAGCCCGAGGGCTCGACGGGGTGATCCGTCTCATCCCCTCCACGTGGGAGGCTGGCCACACCTACCTCACCGGCGAGGGCCGGGTGCTGCAGGCTCGTGATCTGGCCCTCGCGGTCGGCGGGGATCGCATCTCGGTGATGCGGCGGGGACGGGACCACCGCTGGCGCTACGCCATCGTGGTCGAGCGGGCGCAGGAGGATGTCCGACGCCGCGGCCCCGGTGTGCCGGATCGACGAGGGGAGGGATGCAGCATGGCTCGGTCCGAAGCCGAGGCCGTGATCGACCGCTTCTACGCGGCGCTGAACGAACACGACGCCGAGGCGGCCGGCAGGGTCGTCTCCGCGGACGTCGAGATCGAGGCCCCGGGAGGGCTGCTCGAGCGAGGGCGCGATGCCCTGACCCGGCTCCTCCAGACGTACCTGGCCGCCTTCCCGGACCTCGGATGGAGGATCGTGGGGCAGGCGGTGGCCGAGGACACCGTGGTCACCGAGAGCGTCCCCGAGGGGACGCACGGGGGCCCGTTCCGCACGCCCACGGGGGAGATCCCGCCCACCGGGAAGCGGGTCGCGTCTCGCGTCTGCGACGTGTCGCGGGTGCGGAACGGCGAGATCGTCTCCCTCCACCTGTACTGGGACAACCTCGAGTTCATGCAGGCCCTGGGGGCCCTCGGCGCCTGAGATCAGGAGGGAGAACGAAGATGGGAGCCACGATGAGAACGGGGTCGGCAGCGCGCGCGGGCCACGGCCGGGCCCCCCTGGGAGCGCTGAGCGGGATCGCGTTCATCATCGTCCTCATCGTCGGCGCCTTCGGCGCCCCGATGCCGCCCCAGCCGGGCGATGCCCCTGAGGCCATCCGCGCCTACTACGTGGAGCACGCGAGCGCGGTCCGGTTCGGCGTGTTCACACAGGCGCTGGCGGCGGCCCTCTTCCTCGTGTTCGTGTGCTGGCTCGCGCGGGCGCTCTCCCGCAGCGGGCGTCCCGGCATCGCGCCGCAGGCCACGCTCGGAGCCGGGGTGCTCGTGTTGGCCGCCACCCTGGCGGGGATGGCGGCGTTCGGGACGCTCGGCTTCGGGGTCGCCGAGTCCGGCGACCCCACGCTCGTCCGGGCCCTCTTCGATCTCGGCAACATGGCCCTCAACGTGGGGGACTTCATGCTGGCCGTCCTGGTGGGGGTGCCGTCCGTGGTCGCGCTGCGGGAGGGCGTCCTGCCGCGCTGGGTTGCCCTGTTCGGTCTCGTGGTCACCGCCGGGTGGACGGTGGCCGGGATCTCGATCCTGGTCCGCGAGGGAGCCTTGGCCGGCCCGAGCGGGCCCTACGGCACGGCCGTCCTGTTGGCGTTCCTCCTCTGGGTGGTCGCGACCAGCGTGGCGCTCTTCCTCCGGGACCGTCGAGCGGCCCGCCTCGGAGCGGACGCCGAACGGGGGTGAGCGCCTCCGGCGACCCGACTCCCTCGAGTGTCGCTCCGCAGGGTCCGCGAGGTGGGAGGCACAGGGGGAGAGGACCCCTTCGCGGAGGCGGACGGGAATCGAACCCGCCTGGGAGCTCTCGCCCCCACACCGGTTTTGAAGACCGGGGGGCCCACCAGGTGCCCGGACGCCTCCGTACCCCAGGGTACCCGGAGCCCCCTCAGCGGTGGACCCAGGCCAGGATGGCCAGGCTCCCGGCGTCGAGCCGGCGCAGGCCGAGCTCGAGCGCGAGCTCCACGGCCCGGACCAGCTCGTCCCGCGAGGGCCGGCGACCGATCTCCGGGTAGTCGCCGCCGAGCACGAGCCCCTCGGGCCGGTACTGGCCCATGAGGTTCAGGTAGGTCTCGGGGCCGAGCTCCGCCGCGACCCAACGGAGGATCGCCTCGGTCTCGTCGAGCAGCCCGGGCATGACGAGGTGCCGGAGGAGGACGCCGCGCACCGCGAGCCCCCGCTCGTCGAGCTCGAGCGGCCCCACCTGCCGGTGCATCTCGAGGATCGAGCGGCGCGCGACCTCGGGGTAGTCGGGCCGACGCAGGTACCGCCGCGCCCGCTCCGCGCTCCACAGCTTGAGGTCCGGCATGTAGATGTCCACCACGCCGTCGAGGAGGGCGAGGGACTCCTCCGAGTCGTAGGAGCTCGTGTTGTAGACGATCGGCAGGCGCAGGCCCCGCTCCGCGGCGATGACGAGCGCCTCGAGGAGCTGGGGCACGACGTGCTCGGGGGTCACCCAGTTGATGTTGTGGCAGCCCCGGGCCTGGAGCTCCAGCATGAGGTCCGCGATCCCCTCGGCGGGGACCTCGGCCCCCTGCACCTGCCAGGAGATCTCGAAGTTCTGGCAGAAGACGCACCGCAGGTTGCACCCGGCGAGGAAGATCGTCCCGCTCCCCGCCCAGCCGCGGAGCGGATCCTCCTCGCCGTGGTGGGGGAAGGCCGAGGCCACGATGGCCCGTCGTCCGACGCGGCAGATCGAGCGCTCGTCCCGCAGCCGGTCCACCCGGCAGCGCCGCGGGCACACGCGACAGACCGGACCGAGGAGCTCCAGGGCCCGTTCGGCGCGGCGCGCGAGCTCCCCCGTCCGCGCGAGCGCGAGGTACGAGGGCTCCCGTGCGCCGGGTGCGGTCCGGTGGTCGCGAGCGCGCATGGCCGACCTCTCACGCGACGCATCTGAACCTTATCCCGGCCGGACCCGTACCTTCACCGTCCCTTAGCCCGGCGGCGCCTAGGGTCGTCGTCACGGAAGCCCGGGAGGGCTGGAGGAAGGGGGGAGGCCATGAGATCGCGGATGGTGATGGCGGTGCTCGCCACGCTCGTGCTCGCGACGCTCGCCGCGGCGCCTGCGGCACAGGCGAAGGCGGGAGACGTGATCGAGCGGGGGTCGTGTTCCGGCGAGAGCACCTGGAAGCTGAAGCTCTCGCCGGAGGACGGTCGGATCGAGGTCGAGTTCGAGGTGGACCAGAACGTCGTCGGCGACGCCTGGCGCGTCCGGATCCTCCACGACGGTGAGCTGGTCTTCCGCGGCAGGCGCACGACGGAGGCGCCGAGCGGCTCGTTCGAGGTCCGGATCCTCGAGCCGAACCACGGGGGCGTGGATCGGTTCGTCGGCAGGGCGCGGAACCCCTCGACGGACGAGGCGTGCCGGGGCGTCGCGACCTTCTGACCCGGCTCGCGCCGCGTGAGGGCCCGGTCGTGGGACCGGGCCCTCATCCTTGCCCGGCTCCGGCGGGACCTTCGACCGGGTGTGGAGGGGACCTTCGGCCCTGACGGGGACGGCCTCCGACCGGTAGTCCGAGGTGCGTGACCGGTGACCGGATGCGGAGGGAGGGTATGGACGTCACGCTCTCGGTGATCAAGGCGGACACGGGCGGGTACGTCGGCCACACCGACGTGCACCCCGAGATGCTCCAGGTGGCCCGCGAGCGCGTGGTGGGGGCCGTAGAGCGGGGGCTCCTGCTCGATGGGCAGGTCTCGCGGGTCGGCGACGATCTCGCGCTCATCATGACCCACGAGCGCGAGCCGGACGATCCCGACATCCACGGGTTCGCGTGGGAGGTGTTCCAGGCCACCACCGAGGTGGCCAAGCGCCTCGGCCTGTACGGGGCGGGCCAGGACCTCCTGTCGGACGCGTTCAGCGGCAACCTGCGGGGGCTCGGCCCGGGCTACGCGGAGATACGGCTCACCGAGCGTCCGAGCGAGCCGATCGTCGTGTTCCTGGCGGACAAGACCGAGCCGGGCGCGTTCAACTACCCGCTGGCACGGATGTTCGCCGACCCCTTCACCACCGCGGGCCTCGTGATCGACCCAGCGATGCACGACGGGTTCGAGTTCGAGGTCCTCAACCTCATCGAGGACCAGGTGATCCGGCTGCGGACGCCGGAGGACTACTACGACCTGCTGATGCTGATCGGCTCGCCGCACCGGTTCGTCGTCCGCCGGGTCTTCTCCCGACAGAAGGGCATCGTGGCGGCGGCGACGTCCACGCAGCGGCTGTCGCTCCAGGCCGGCCGGTACGTGGGCAAGGACGACCCCGTCGCCATCGTCCGCTGCCAGAGCGGCCTGCCGGCCTTGGGCGAGGTGCTCGAGCCCTTCTCCTACCCGCACATCGTGAGCGGGTGGATGCGCGGCTCGCACTTCGGACCGCTCATGCCGACCTCCTACGAGGACGCGACGCCGTCCCGCTTCGACGGCCCACCGCGGATCGTGGCCCTCGGCTACCAGCTCACGCAGGGGAAGCTCGTCGGGCCGCGGGACCTGTTCGCCGACGTGAGCTTCGATCGGGCCCGGCGGATCGCGCTCGAGCTCGCCGATCACCTGCGGCACATGGGGCCCTTCGAGCCGCACCGCGCCGGCATGGACGAGCTCGAGTACACGACGATGCCGGAGCTCATGAAGCGGCTCCAGGCCCGCTGGCAGCCCCTGGGTTGAGGTCAGACGCCCCGGGCGAGGTGCCCGTGCTCGCCCGGGGCGCCGCTCCGCTCTGCATGCGAAGTGCCGCCCGGCACTGATAGGTTGCATGCATGAAGACGCTTCAGGTTCGGAACGTCCCGGATGAGGTCCACGCCGAGCTCCGCCGGCGCGCAGCGCAGGCCGGGATGTCGCTCCAGGAGTACCTGCGGGCGCTGCTCGATGAGGTCGTTCAGCGCCCCACGGTCGAAGAGGTTCTGGCGAGGGCCGGCGGCCGCGCGGGCGGTCGCGTGCGGCTCGCGAGAGCGGCAGCCGACCTTCGCGCCGAGCGGGCCCGGCGGTGATCGTCGTCGACGCATCCGTCCTCGCGGTCGCGCTGGCCGACGACGGACCCGACGGCGACCTCGCGCGAGCGAGGCTCGCCGCCGATCCCTCGCTCCACGTGCCGTACCTCGCGGACCTCGAGGTCCTCTCGGTCCTTCGTCGGCGTCTCGCTGCGGGGGATCTCGACGAGCGCCGGGCGAGGCTCGCGCTCGCGGATCTCAGGGACCTCTCGCTCGTGCGCTATCCGCACCTGCCGTTCGCGGATCGGATCTGGGAGCTGCGACGGAACCTGACGCCGTACGACGCTGTCTACGTGGCGCTGGCGGAGACGCTCGCGCGTCCGTTCGTGACCGCCGACGCACGGCTCGGCCGAGCGCCGGGCCTGCGTTGCTCGGTCGAGGTCCTCGCGCGCCACTGAGGCCACGCTGATCCCCAGCGTAGCCTCGGAGGGGAACGATGGGGGGGTATGCGATGGCCGTGTCCAAGGTGGAACTCGTGGTCCTCGGGCTGCTCGCGGAGGGGCCGCGGTACGGGTACGAACTGCTCGAGCGGTTCCGCGAGCGGGGGATGGACCTCTGGGCGGAGGTGGGGCGGGCGTCGGTGTACCAGGCGCTCCAACGACTGGAGCGCGAGGGGGCCCTCGCCGGGCGGCAGCAGGATGGGAGCGGGGGACCCGATCGGCGCGTCTACCGGATCACGAGCACCGGCCGGGCCCGTCTGCGCGCCGGGCTCCGGGAGCAGGCGAGGCGACAGCCGCTGCCCCTCGGGTTCCTGCACCTCGTGCCCGCCGATGAGGCGGCTCGGGTCATCGCAACTCGGGCCGAGGCCCTGGAGGATCGCCGGGGCCAGATCGCGGCGGCGCGTGAGCGGCTCGCCGCGGCCGCCGACCCGGCGAACGGCCTCGCCCTGCGCCTCCTCGAGCTCCAGGAGGCGCTCGCCGAGGTCGAGCGGCGGTGGCTGGAGGGTCTGGGCCGGGACGCCGTCGCGGTCCGGCGCTGAGCCCGCCGCCGGCCGGTTCCCGAGGATGCCACACCCCGTCGCCGGGCTCGCCTAGGATGGACCGGCGATGGAGGCGGCCTTCTTCGATCTCGACAAGACGATCATCTCCCGCTCGTCCTCCCTCGCGCTCTCTCGGCCGATGTACCGGGCGGGGATGGTCACGCGGGGGCAGCTCCTGCGGGGCGCGTACGCGCAGCTCGTGTACGCGCTCGTGGGGGCGGACGAGCGGAAGATGGAGCGGCTGAAGGAAGGGCTGCTCCAGCTCACGAAGGGCTGGGACCGGGCCGAGGTCGAGCGGCTCGTCCGCGACGTGATCGTGGACGTGATCGACCCCTACGTGTACCAGGAGGCCCTCGACCTCATCGCCGAGCACCGGCGCAACGCCCGCCTCGTGTTCATCGTGAGCTCGTCGCCGGAGGAGGTCGTCCGGCCCCTCGCGCGCCACTTCGGGATCTCGGGCGTGATCGCCACCCGCGCGAGGATCGAGGACGGCCGGTACACGGGTGAGCTCGACTTCTACTGCGCCGGCGAGGCCAAGGCGCAGGCGATCCGCGACCTCGCGGCCAGGGCGGGCATCGACCTCGGCGCCTCCTACGCCTACTCGGACTCCATCAGCGATCTGCCGATGCTGGAGGCCGTGGGCCACCCCGTCGCGGTGAACCCCGACCGCGAGCTGCGGAAGGTCGCCGAGGAGCGCGGGTGGGAGATCCTCGACTTCCGCAGCCCGGTGCGGCTCCGCACGCGGATCGCCCGGACGGCGGGGCAGCCGAGGACCCAGGTGACCGCGGGCGTGGTCGCGGCGGCCGCCGCGGCCGGCATCCTCACGTGGGTCTGGCTGCGGTCGCGGACCGCCCGCGCCCCTCAGGCCGCGTAGGGGCGGAGGTCCCGCGACGCGCGGGGCCGTCGCGCTCGCGGGGTCGTCGGCGTCGTCCTAGAATGCAGGTAGCAGCTCTCGGGCTGCCGCGAAGGGAGCAGAAACCCACGCGCGTCCTGCCGCGGGAGGCATGCCCGGGGCGCGGGGCCCGAGCCCCCACCCCGAGCGGATGTGGAAGGCGCATGATCGCTGCTCCCTTCGCGCACGCCCTCGCTCGGCGAGATCCGTCATCGGCGCGAGCCCTCAGCGCTCCGGCGGTCGGTGGTACTCGAAGTGCATGCCGTCCGGGAGGGCGAACGTGCCGCCCCAGATGAATCCCCATCGCTCCATCACCGCGACGAGGCCTGGATCCTGGTTCGGCGGCGCCCCGTAGGGGTTCTGCGGCACGTTGAGGTCGATCGCGACGCCCCAGGTGTGGTGGCTGATGGCCTGGCTCGGGTCCCGGTTCGCGAACCGTCGCGCGTAGCACCCGCTGAAGGACCGGACGGTGTGCTCCAGCCCGAGGGCGAGGAGCTCGCGCATCGCGCCGCGGAGCTGGGGCAGGATCGCGACGTGGCAAGTCACCCGTCCGAGCAACGGGACGCGTTCGGTCGCGATGTGCGTCCGCTCCCACGCCGGGTCGATGAGGAGGTAGCCACGGCGGTCCGGATCGGGGCGGGCGGCGAACTCGCCGAACAGCTGCTTGAGCGCCACGGGGGGCAGCACCGCGTCGCCCTGACGGAAGTAGGGGGTCTCGCCCGGAGCGCGGACCTGCAGCGGGAGGTCGGCCGGTAACGCCTCCCGCAGGAGCCGCGCGAGCTCGCGCTCCGTGGGCTCGCCGCGCGGTTGGATCAGCGCGTAGCGATCGTGGCGGACGCCCAGCCTCCGACCGAGGTCGCGCGCCACGAGGAGCTCGCTGGCCCCGACGAGCTCGTCCGGCCACACGGCGATGACGGGGACGGGAACCGGCCCGAACCGCAGCACGGCTCCCGGCCCGAGCCCCCGCAGGCGGGCGCTGGAGGCGCCGAGGATCCCCCCGCCGTCCCCGAGGAGCGCCAGGGTCCCCCGGTCCGCCGGCGGGACGAACCTCGCGTACTCCGAGGGCTTGACCGCGGCCACCTCCAGGGGGATCGCGTAGCCGGCGGGCGGCCGGTCCGCGACCTCCCCGCTCGCCGAGGTCGAGCCCGTGAGCCAGGCCACGTCGCTCCGGACCACGACGGCGCGGCGGATCCCGGGGAGCTCGGTCAGGGCGCGGCGGAAGCCCGAGGGGAGGCCGCCCGGGGTCCAGGCGAGGAAGGTGCTCGCCGCCGCGGGGACGGTCGGGACGCGGGACGCTCCGAGGCTCGCCCCGGACCCCGGCGGGGGCGGTGCCGGGGAGATCGCCAGCGTGGCCCCCGCCCCGAGCAGGAGCCCGACGGCGCCGCTCGCGATCACCCCCGCGGCGCGGCGCAGGCCGGGGGGCGCGGGACCGGGGCGGAGCCTCACGGTACCCCCGCGGTGTCCGAGGGCTCGGCCCCCTCCGGGACGTCGGCGACCGGCGCGAGGGAGCGAGCGACGGCGACGAGCTCCGCGAGCGCGAGCCCGGGCGCCTCGAGCGAGATGTAGCGGTCGTCCGCGATCCACTCCAGCCGACCCGCGTCCGGGCTGTAGCGGGCAGGGACGCCATCGAGGTCCACCGTCTGGACCACGGGCTCGGTGGTGGGCGGGAGCTCCGCGCCGAGCTCGAGGTGGAGCCGGAGGTTGCCCAGGGCGATGTCCTCGCCCTGGTAGTAGACCGTGACGCCGAGGCGCCCATCCGTGCGGACGAGCTCGACGCTCGCGAGGACGGACCCCGCGGGGAGCTCGGTCGGCAGGAGGAGCTCGAACGGCGCGGCCGCCCGTGCCTCGGCGAGCGTGACCCGCTCGACGGTCCCGTCCTCCGTCTCGCGCACCAGCCAGGGCTCCGGCAGCGCCAGCCCCCGGACCGGCAGCGAGGAGGCCACCGCGAGGAGGTCCTCGCGCGGCAGGTTCGTCTCCAGGACGATCTCGCCGCGGGGCGTGTGGATGGCCAGGCGGCGTCCGCGCTCCGCCGTGGCCGGCTCGTAGTAGGCGACGCCGTTGCCCAGCCGCACCTCCTGCGCATGGATCGCCAGGCCGGCGGCCTGGCCGCCCGAGCGGGTCTCCGCGACGGTGAGCCACCGCAGCCCCTCCGCGTAGGCGAGGATCCGGGCCGGGCGGTCCCCCGCGGCGGCCTCGGACATGACCGCCCGGTACAGGTGCAGGTCGCCGAGGCGCTCGGGGAGGCGGACGCCGGACGCCGGCGGGAGCTCGTCGAGGTCGAGCGGGATGGCGCCGCGGTCGACGACGGGCACGTCGGCCGGCACGCGGAAGTCGGCCTCCGACACCGGCCCTGCGCTCGCGGTGATCCGATCGACCTCCAGGATCGGGTGGCGAGGCGACTCGGAGGGAAGGCCGAAGCGAAGGGCCCACTGCGCTCGCTCCCCGCCACGCGCCGGGTACACCGCCCAACGGAGCGGTGCCCAGGTCTCGGGATCGAGCTCGACCTCGACCCGGTCGCGGGGGTAGATCGGGCGCCAGGTCCCCCCGAGCCGGAGGAAGGGGAAGAGGGGCGCGGCGCGCTCGAACGGCATCGCCACGCGCACGGCCTCCCGATCACGGTCGAGGACGCGGACCCCTTCCGGGGCCGAGAGCGTGGCGACGGGAACGACGAGGTCGGCCGGAGTCGGCGTGTCGGCGGAGAAGGGCGCGCGGTTCGTGATGAGGCTCTCGCGCGGCGGGCACGTCGGGCACGGCGGGGGGCTCCGCAGGTACCACGTGGGGCCGGCGACGACGAGGCGGAGATCCGTGGGGGCGACGGCCCGCGAGGGGTACACGGTGTGGTCGACGACGTCGAGGCGGAAGCGCTCGGGAGCCCGGAACCAGACCTCCATCGAGAGCTCGCGGAGGGGCACCGCCGGCGAGAGGTTCCGCTCCACGATGCGGAAGGAGGCTCGGTAGGCGCTGACCTCGGCCGCTGCGCGGAGGACGCCGGTCACCACCTCCTCGGCCGTGGCCGGGCGCTCCGGGGTCCACGGCCCGCCCACCGCGAGGGAGCCGACGAGGACGCCGACCAGGGCCGCGGCGAGCTGGGGCGCGAGACGGCGGAGGAGCGGCCGTCCGGGAGCCGGTCGGGGCGCGGGCGACGAGGGCGGGCCCTCCGGGCGGGTGGCGCCGCGCGCCTGCGGGCTGGGGCGGGGTCCGGCCCGGACCGCCGCCATGATCGGCTCGACGAGATCGGGCACGAGGGGCGCGGGGGAGAGGCGCACCCGCTCGCGGAGCGCCCAGGCCCGGGCCTCGAAGGTCCGGCACCCCGCGCAGGTCCCGAGGTGCGCCTCCAGGGCGGCCGCGAGCCGGCGGGGGAGGTACTCGCCGTCCATCCGTTCCGAGAGCGTCCGGCGGGCGCGGTCACAGTTCACGGGCGTCCTCCTCGGGCTCCTCGTCGGCGAGGGCCGCCATCATCGCGAGCCGGGCCCGGTGCATCCGGCTCTTCACGGTGCCGACGCGGAGCTTCAGCACGTCGGCCGCCTCCTGGTACGAGAGGCCGAAGACCTCGATGAGCAGGAACGGCTCGCGGTGCTCAGGCGAGACGGCGGCCAGCGCCGCGTGGAGCTCCGCCCGGGCCATCGGGTCGGGCGGCCCGAGCGGGGCCGGCGCGCGCAGGGCCCGTTCCTCCTGGCCGCGGCGGGCGCGGATCGCGTCGAGCGCGCAGTTCCGGGCGATCCGGAACAGCCAGGAGCCGAAGCGCGAGTCGCCCCGGAAACCCGGCAGGAACCGGTAGGCGCGCAGGAACGCCTCCTGCGTGGCGTCCTCGGCGAGCGCCCGATCGCGCGTGTAGGAGTAGGCGAAGCGGTACACGTCGCCCTGGTAGGCGCGGACGATCTCCTCGAACGCGGCGACGTCACCCGATCGGGCGCGGGCAAGCGTGCGCGGGTCGGGATCCTGCACGTGGTCTCCTGGCTCGGCTGCAGCCTATCCCCGCCGTGGAAGACCCGGGAAGGGCTGCTCCGGTTCCCGGGCCCGCGCTCCGATCCTCCGCGGGGCCGGGCCCTGAGCCGTGCCGGCCTCGACCGACGGCTCCTACAAGGCGCCGGCCGAGGGGTGCTCGAGGCGCTCGGCGAGGCGTTCGGCGCGCTCGGCGGCCTCCGCGGGTCGGCCGGCCGCGACCAGCCCCATGATAACCATGAGCTCCTGCTCGACGCGGGAGGACAGCCGTCCCGTCCCCCGGCGGACGGCCCGGTCCAGTCGGCGCACCGCCTCCTCGAGCCGCCGCAGGGGCCGCTGGGCGACCTCGTCGGGCACCTCGCGGGCGACGAGCCGTCGCTCGCGCCGCCAGGCCTCGAGGTCGATGATCCTGCCCACGACCGCATCGTAGACCGAGGCACCGACACGACCGTGGAGGCTCGGGCGATCCTCGGGCCGGTCGGCTGCTGGGGACCGGGGCCTTCGGCCCCTCCCGCTCCGCCCCCACCCCCGGGTCCTGCCGCCGGACGGGGGAGGGCGGCATCGGGCACGGCCCTCCGCCGGACCCGCGTGAGAATCCTCCGGCCTGGCGATTGCCCCCCGCGGGGGCCGGCGGGTAGGGTTCGCCCATCGCGACGGCGCCGTCGCGGGCCCCCTCGGATCTCCTCCCCCTGCTTCCCCGCGGTCTTCCCCGTCCTTCCCCGGATCGGACGTGCAGGCGTCGGACGAGGTGCGGAGTGGAGGTGGCGAGGATCGTGCTCGGGCTCGAGGAGCACGACGTGGCCGAGGAGGTGATGCACTTCCTCGACCGGACCGGCAGGGCGCGGGTCGTGGCGACCGCGCTCGACGAGCGCCAGCTCGCGGAGGCGGTGCGCCAGCTCGAGCCCGACGCGGTGGTGGCCCAGACGGGGCTGGTGGCCGAGCGGTTCGACGGGAGGCCGCTGCTCGCGCTGGAGACGGCGGAGTCGGTGCGGAGCCTCCGCCGGGCGATCCGCCTCGGGGCGGCCGGCTACTTCGTGTGGCCCAACGAGCGTGAGGCCTTGGCCATGGCGGTGGCCCGGGCGCGCCGGCCGGCGGAGCTGGTGGCCGGGGCCCCGGTCGTCGCGGAGCTCGGGGCGAGCGGCGGGGTCGGGGCGACCTTCCTCGCCACCCACCTGGCGGCCATGGCGACGCGGCGCGGGGTGGAGACGGCCCTCGTGGACCTGGACGTGCTCTTCGCGGGGGTCGGGGCGGCCCTCGGGGCGCCGGTCGCGGAGGTCCCCACCGCCGCGGACCTCGTCGGCTTCGGATCGGAGATCTCGCCGCAGGCGGCGCGGGCGCTCCTCTGGCGGCATCCCGAGGGCTTCGGCGTGTTGCTCTCGCCGGGCCGGATCGAGCCGGATCTCGGCCCCGCGACGTACGGTCGCGCCATCGCGGCCCTGCGGCAGACGACGTCCTTCGTGGTCCTGCACCTGCCGCGCGAGATCGGGCCGATCGCGCGGGTGGGGCTCGCCGCCGCGGACCCGGTGCTCGTCGTCGTCCGGCTCGACGTGGCCTCCTTCCGGGACGCCCGTCGGCTGCTCGAGACCGCGGACCTCGGCGAACGCGCCCGCATCGTGGTGAACCGCGCCGCGCGCGCCGAGGTCACGCCGGCCGACGTGGAGCGGGCCTTCGGACGGCCGCCCATCGCGGTCCTGCCGGTCGATCGGCGCGTGCCACGCCTGCAGGACCGCGGGGTGCTGCTGCCCCGTCGCGGACGGATCGGGCGCGAGCTCGATCGTCTGGCGCGGACGCTGCTCGCGGGGGTGCCCTGATGGCGGACGCGCTCGCCGAGGTCCGGCGCGGCCTGCACGAGCGGCTGCTGCGGCGGATGGACGCGCGCGAGCTCGCCCGGGTGCCGCGCGCGGAGCGGCGGGTGCGGGTGCGCGAGGAGGCCCTCGCGATCCTGCGTGAGCAGGGGCACATCCTTCCCCAGCGCGCCCTGGCGCGCGTGATCAACGAGGTGTCGGACGCGGTCGTCGGGATGGGGCCCATCGAGTTCCTGCTCCGGGACCCCGACGTGACGGAGGTGATGGTCAACGGTCCCGACGACGTGTTCG
>BEHO01000007.1 GCA_002898915.1 bacterium HR12 | reverse complement strand
GGTCGTCGTGGACGGCGATCAGGCGCTCCGGCTCGACCCCGTGCTTGCGCGCGAGCGAGGCGTAGACCGGGCCGGACTCGTTGTAGTAGCGGAGCGAGCGCGCGAGCAGGATGCGCTCGTCGCCCTCGCGGATCTCCGAGACCTCGACCGGCAGGAAGCGCGCCTTGCGGAACCTCGCGCCGGCGCGACGGGCGAGCTCCGCGACGACCATCCGTCCCAGGTTGTGGCGCGTCCGCTCGTACCGCTCCCCCGGGTTGCCGAGCCCGGCGACGAGCCAGGTCATGCCGCCGGCGGGGGGCTAGGCGCCCTCGCCGCCCTCCTCGGCGGCCGCCCCCGCGGCCTCGGCTTCGGCGGCCTCGGCCGGCGCCGCGGCGACCTCGCGGGCCTGCGGCGGCACGACAGCGAGGACGAGCTCCTCGGGCGGCGACAGGATCGTCACGCCCTTCGGCGGCACGAGGTCGGCCACCTTCATGGTGTCGCCGACCGCGAGGGCGGAGACGTCGGCCTCGATCGCCTCCGGCACGTCACCCGGGAGACACTCGACCTGGACCTCCCACAGGTGGTGCTCGAGCACGCCGCCGGCCTTCACGCCGACGGACTCGCCCACGACCTGGATGGGCACGGAGACCGTGATCTTCTCGGTGCGGCTGACGGCGAGGAAGTCCACGTGCACGAACCGGTTGCGGATGTGGTCGCGCTGCACCTCACGCGCGAGCGCGAGGTGCGGCTCGCCGTCGACGACCAGGTCGAGCAGGACGTTGGCCCCGCCCTGATGCAGCACGTGGTACAGGTCCTTGGCGTCGACGGACACCGGGATCGGCTCCATCCCCCGACCGTAGACGATGGCCGGCACGCGGCCCGCCGCCCGCAGCTTGCGCGCCACCCCCTTGCCCGTGCCCTCGCGCCGCTCGGCGACCAGCTTCAGCTCCATCTCGAACCTTCCGTGGGATCTCGGGATGCCCGTCCGGGCCGAGGCATCCTACCAAGCGGCCCTCGCTCCGCGGCGACCGCCGACACCGTCCCGGGCCCTCGTGCGTCTTCGGTGTGTGGAGCCTATCGTGACGGGCGACGTGGCCAGGGGCGACTCGGCGGCGGCCCGCCTCACGGAGCTCTACGTGAGGCACGCGCCGCCGGCGCAGCGGCTCGCGTACCTGCTGACCGGCGACCCGGCCCGCGCCGAGGATCTGGTGCAGGAGGCCTTCGTCCGGGTGGTGGGGCGCTTCGCACATCTGCGCGTCCCCGACGCCTTCGACGCCTACCTGCGGCGGACGATCGTCAACCTCCACACGTCGCATCTCCGGCGCCTCCGCCTGGAGCGGGCCTACCTCGAGCGCGAGCGGACGGCGATCAGCCACGCCTCCGAGGACGCCGGGTCGGAACCCGGGGTCCGCGAGGAGCTCTGGCGCGCCCTGCTCGACCTGCCGCCGCGCCAGCGCGCCGCCATCGTCCTCCGCTACTACGAGGACCTGTCCGAGCGCGAGACCGCCGAGGTCCTCGGCTGCTCGCGCGCCGCGGCGAAGGCGCTCGTGGCGCGCGGGATGGAGGCGCTCCGAGACCGGATCCGGAGGGACGAGCCGTGAACGACCTCGAACGGGAACTGCGGACGCTGCTCGAGGAGAAGGCCGCCGGTGTGGGGGTCCCACCGCCCGACGCGCGACTCCTCGCCCGAGCGCGGCGACGCCAGCTCCGCACGGTCCTCGGCGGGATCGCGCTCGTGGCGGCGGCCGCCTCCGGGGCGGTCCTCGCGCTCTCGGCGCTCCGGTCCGGGATCGGCTCGACGCCGGCGGGGACCGCCGAACTCACCGACACCACGGTGAACGGCATCACGATCACGCACCCGGAGCGCTGGTACGTGGTCGACCCCGTGCAGGCGGGGATCGCACCCCCCTCGGAGGACCTCCCCCGGCTCGTGCTGTTCGTGAGCGACGCGGATCCCGTCGCCTCGGGCACGCTCGGCTGCCCCGCCCTCGCCGAGGGGGCGGCCCAGGGCTTCGAGCTCACGGTCCGGGAGATGCCGCTCGCCCTCGCCGGCGAGGCGGCGCGGCCGTGGCCGGTCCCGATGGAGCGGCTCGACATCGACACCTCCGAGTCGGCCTGCTACCCGGGGTGGACGATCCTCGGTGCCAGCTGGACCGCCGCCCGACGGAGCTTCGAGGCCCGCCTCGGTATCGGTCCGGACGTCCCCGAGGAGGAGCGCGCGGCGATCGAGGCGGCGTTCATGAGCCTCCGGTTCGCCCCGACCGGCGCCGACCCCGAGGCCGTCGTGCTCGCCACCGGCACCGTGGCGGGTGAGGCGTGGACGCTCATCGCGGAGCGCCGGCCCGGGGGGATGGGTCTCCGGCTGCAGAGCGCGTCCTGGAGCGGCGGGGGCGGTGGATTCGAGGATCGACCGCTCCCCCTCCACACCATCTTCCACGTCTTCGGGACCGGGGACGAGCGGGAGGTCCTGGTGTTCGGAGCCGTGCGGGAACCCGGCGTCCGGGTGGAGGCGTTCCCGCTGCTCGGCGGCCCCTCGGTGTCGACGTCCGTCATCGACGTTCCCGACGACATCGGCGGCGACTACGACGCCTTCGTCCTCGTCTACCGGCCGGACCTCCCCACGCTCGGCGTCGACCTCAACGTGTACGACGCACAGGGTCGAACGCTCACGACGGTCGGGATCCGCGTCCGCCCCGACCTGGAGATCGAGGACGCGGGACCCACGGCATCGCCCTCCCCCGAGGAGGTGCTGTTCCGCGGGAGGCTCAACGAGTGCTTCTGGACGCTCGAGCGGTGGACCGTCGGGCCCGGTCACCAGCGGCTCGCGCTGGTCTCGCGCGATGGCGAGCTCCTCGTCGAGCTGATGGCGGAGACGGGCCCCGGCGCGCCGCCGCTGCAGCTCGCCTCGTTCGACTGTCCAACCGACGCGAGCGAGGCCGTCCTCGTGTTCGGAGCCACGACCGCGGAGGTCGCCGGGATCGCGTTCACCTCGCCCGGCCCCGGCGCCGGCGCCGGCGGTCCGCCCGAGTGCCTGGCCTCCACGCTCCGCGAACCGCTCTGCTTCGTGCTCTGGGACCTCAACGCCCCGGGCGAGGCTATCGCCCTCGACGCTCGGGGGAAGGAGATCGCCCGCGTCGCCTACGGGTGAGGCCCCCACCCGGCCTCCGCGGCGGAGATCTCCGGGATGCCGACGCCTCCCGAACCCCACACCTTCCACCGCCGGTTCGGCTAGCATCGGCCGCCGGGAGGCGATGCTGACGAGGCGGGTCATCGAGCTGGGGCCGCTGGAGCAAGCGGTGATGGACTTCGTGTGGGACCGAGGTGGCCCCGTGACCGTACGCGAGGTGCACGGGGCGGTGGGGACCCGCCGGGGCCTCGCCTACACGACCGTGATGACCGTCATGGACCGGCTCTGGCGCAAGCGGCTCCTCCAGCGTCGACGGGTGGGGCGGGCCTACCTCTATGAGCCGCGGGCCACGCGGGAGGAGCACGCCGCCCAGCTGGTGCGGAAGGTGCTGGCCGGCGCGAAGGACCGTCGCTCCGTCCTCCTCGGGTTCGTCCGGAGCGTGGACGAGGGCGACCTGGAGGAGCTGGAACGGCTCGTGCGCGAGGCGAGGCGAGCGCGGGGCTCCGACCGCGGGCGATGAGGCTCGTCCTCGCCGGCGGGACCCTCCTGGCCTTCCTGGCGCTCCCCCACCTGGCCCGGGGGACGCTGCTCGCGAGGGCGACGCCGCGCGTCCTCTTCTGGTTCGGGCTGCTCTCGCTGCTCGGGATGAGCGCGGCGTTCGTGGGGCTCCTCGTGGCCATGGTCGCGCCGGAGCCCGCGAACGTCGTCTCCCTCCCAGGGGTCGTGGAGACCTGCGTCGGCGCGGCCGCCCGGCTGCTCGCCCACCCCTCGGGACACTGGCCGTCGGTCGTCGCGGCGGTCGTCCTCCTGGGGTTCCTGGCGCGGGCCACGACCGCATGGGCGCGGACGTTCCGGGACGCCCGCCGCGCGAGACCGCCGCGGGGCGAGCTGCCGGGGGAGCGGATCGCCACGCGTCGGTACCTGGGTCGGGCCGACCCGGACGTCCGCGTGCTGCCCGCCGACGAGCCCATCGCCTACACGGTCGGCCTCCTGCGCCCCCGGACCGTCCTCTCCGTGGGGCTCCTCCGTTCCCTGGGTGACCGGGAGCGACGGGCGGTGCTGGCCCACGAGCGAGCGCACGCCCGGCGCCGTCACACCCTGGTGCTCTTCGTCGCGAACGCGATCGCCCGGGCCTTCGGCTTCGTCCCGAGCGTCCGGCTCTCCGTCGCCTACATGGCCACCGCGCTCGAGGCGACCGCGGATGCCGAGGCGGCCGAGACGGTCGGGGACCCGCTCGTCGTCGCGGAGGCCCTCGCATCCGTCGCCAGGCTCCGGCTGACCGGCGCCCATCCGGTCCCCGGCATGGGGTCCGGCGATCTCGCCTACCGCGTGCGCCGGCTCACGAGCGAGGGGGCCCCGGGGGACGCCCGCGGGCTCGTGCTCGCCGTCGTGTCGCTCGGCGTCGCGGTGCTCGCCCTGCAGGGCGCCGCCTGGTCGGTGGGTCGCGCCCTCGCCGTGGACGCCGGGGCCGAAGGGCATCTCCCCTGCCACGCCCAGCACGGGGCGGCCCCGGTCCTCTGATCCCCGGGGCGCCCCGAGGGAGGACCGGATCAGAGCGGGGGCCACTGGCTGCGGGCGAACCAGCGCAGGAGGGGCGTGAAGAGCCGGATCCAGGTCCCGGTCACCATGAGGATCCCCATCGCCACGAGGACCCCTCCCCCGAGACGCTCGATCGCCGCCCCGTGGCGACGGAGCCACCCGAAGACCGAGCCCGCCCGCGCGTAGCCCAGGGCGAGCAGGAGGAACGGGATCCCCAGCCCGAGCGAGTACACGAACAGGAGCGAAGCGCCCCAGACCGCGGTCTGCGTGGCCGCGGCGGCCGTCAGGATCGCCGCCAGCACCGGGCCGATGCAGGGCGCCCACCCGATCGCGAACGCCATCCCGAGGGGCAGCGCCCCCGCCGGCCCCGACCTGATGCGGTGCAGATCGAACCGGCGCTCGCGCTGGAGGATCCCGGCCCTGATGACGCCCATCGTGGCGAGCCCCATGACGATGACGAAGGCGCCCGCCCCCCGGGTCAGCAGATCCCGGTTCCGCAGGAGGAGCCCTCCGCCGAGCGACGCGGTGGCGCCGAGCAGCGTGAACACCGCGGTGAAGCCCGCGACGAACAGGAGCGCCGACCCCAGCACCCTGCGCCGAACGGCCACCGTCCCCACCTGCTCCCCCGCCACCCCGCTCACGTACGCGAGGTAGCCGGACATGAGCGGGAGGCAGCACGGGGAGCTGAAGGAGAGCACCCCCGCCACCAGGGCCAGGGCGAAGGGCCCGAGGACGCTCACGCCACCTCGCCCGAGAGCACGTCGTCGAGGGCCCGGGCGAGGATCGCCCGATCGATCTTCCCCGTGAACTTGTAGACCAGCCTGCCGTCGGGCGCGATCACGAACGTCGTCGGGAGCCCGATGAGTTCGTAGCTGAAGGCCAGCTGGCCGGAGGGATCGAACACGCTCGGGTAGGTGATCCCGAACTCGTCCTCGTACGCCCGGGCCGCCGCGCGGTCGTCCCGGTAGTTCACGCCTAGGAACCGGACGCCGCGGGAGCGGTACTCCTCCCAGGTCGCCTGGAGGTGCGGGGCCTCGGCCCGGCACGGGCCGCACCAGGACGCCCAGAAGTTGAGCACCACCACCTCGCCGCGGAACCCGGCGAGGGAGATCGTCCCGCTCCCATCGAGCGCGGGGAGCGTGAACGCGGGGGCCGGGCGGTCCTCGATCCTCGCCTGCGCCCGGTGGTCGGCGATGGAGATCCCGGGCACGACGTCCGTGCCTCGGGTCCGGAGCTGCACGAGGGCGAGGGTCACGACGACCGCCGCCAGCGCCGCGACACCGAGCAGTCCCCCCACCGTCCGAGAGCGGCTCGCTCCCTGCATCTCCGACCGAGGATAGTAGATCATCCGACCGCCGAGCCGAAATGGCCGTGCGGGCGCGACGACGAGCCGCCGGGACCGGCTCCGTCCCGGCGGCTCGTCAGGGGGACGGTCTCAGGACGCCTCCGCTTCCAGCACCCGCCTCCGTTCCTCGAACTCCTCGCGCGAGATCTCGCCCCGCGCGAACCGCTCGGCCAGGATCCGCAGCGGCCCCTCGGCGGGTCGCTCCTCCCGGGGGCTCCGCCATCCGCGTACGGCGGCGTAGAGGAGCAGCCCGAGGAGACCCCAGAACACACCCATCGAGAGGAGACCCCAGAGACCGCCGCCCCATCCGTATCCCCACATCATCGCCACTCACCTCGCTTCCCGACCCCGACGGCCGATCGCCGAACCACCGCTCACCAGCCCATCATCCCGGGGCCCATCGTGGACCCGGTGCCGCCCATCATCCCGGGGCCCATCGTGGACCCGGTGCCGGCCATCATCGCTCCCATCTGCGCGTGCATCGCCTCGATGCGCTCCCTCACGTCCTCGGGCATGCGGGCGTGGAACTCCTGCATCTCCTCCGAGTCGTGCATCGCCTGGCACGCGGCGACCGCCGCGTCGTCGGCGCGACCGGGACCCACCCCCGCCCCGCGCCCCGCGGCCAGCGCACCTCCGGCCGTGAGCACGAGCGCGGCGGCGATCCCGACGCCCAGCAAGATCCGACCTCTCATCATCGTCTTCGCCTCCTTTCGGTGGGGAACGCTAGGAGCCGGGCGTGAAGGCGGGATGAACGAGGTCCGTTGACGGCGTGAAGCAGGGCACCCCCACGCTTTGACGAACACCGTGCGCGACCGCTTCACCGTGGGTCTTGACCCGGAAGGGCTCCGGCTCCGGGAGACCGTCGAGACCGGCGAGCCGGGGGAGCCCCTGTCCCAGACCAAGGCGGCCCTGGGCGTGTGACTTCACCCGGGGCCCCGGCCGCCCCACACGAGAGGGAACGAGCGCCCCCTGCGAGGACATGGGCGAGAACTCACCTCGCATCCTTGACGACAACGGCTCAGAGTTTGAGTATATGTGAAAAGATGAACACTCATTCAATCGTTCCTGGACCCACGCTCGATCGGTGCGAGGCGGAGTGCCTGCACCCAGCGCAGGTGCGTCCCCTGATCGGCCGGGTGATCGGACGGGAGGAGGCGGATAGGGTCGCCTCGACCTTCGCGCTCCTCGCCGATCCCACCAGGGCCCGGATCTTGCACGCGCTCAGCCTCGCCGAAGAGCTCTGCGTGTGCGACCTGGCCCTGCTGCTCGGGATGTCGGAGTCCGCGGCGAGCCACCAGCTCCGGCTCCTGCGGCTCAACCGGACCGTGGACCGGCGCAAGGTGGGTCGGGTCGTCTACTACCGGCTCGCCGACCAGCACGTGAGGCACATGTTCGCGGACGGCCTCCGCCACGCCCGGGAAGAAGGCCACACGCCCGCCTCGGAGGCGAGCTGATGGAGCAGTTCCGCAGCGCCGCCGCTCTCCATAGCAGGAGGCTCGTCGCGGTCTTCGCTCTGACGCTCTCGTTCCTGCTCGTCGAGATCGTCGGCGGCATCATCACGAACAGCCTGGCGCTCCTCGCCGACGCTGGCCACATGTTCACCGACGTGGCCGGGATCGGCCTTGCCCTGCTCGCAATCCGCCTGGCGGCCCGCCCGGCCAGCACCGAACGCACGTTCGGCTGGTACAGGATGGAGATCCTGGCCGCGGTTACCAACGCCGTGATCCTGTTTGGCGTCGCGATTTACGTGCTGTACGAGGCGTGGCGCCGCCTGATGGACCCCCCGGAGGTAGCCGGCGAGCTGATGCTCGCCGTGGCCGTCGCGGGCATGGCGGCGAACGGGATCTCGCTGTGGCTGCTGCGGCACGCGCAGGCCGAGAGCCTGAACATGCGGGGGGCCTACCTCGAGGTCCTCGGTGACCTCCTGGGCTCGGTGGCGGTGGTCGTCGCGGCCGCCGTCATCGCGCTCACCGGCTTCCGGGAGGCAGATGCAATCGCCTCGGCTGCGATCGGCCTGATGATCGTCCCCCGGACGTGGAAACTGCTGCGGGACGCGGTCGATGTGTTGCTGGAGGCCACGCCGAAGGGGGTGGATCTCCAGGAGGTGCGCCGGCACATCCTGGAGGTGGAGGGCGTCCTGGACGTCCACGACCTGCACGCCTGGACGATCACGAGCGGGATGCACGTGGTGTCCGCGCACGTGGTCGTCCGGAAGGGGGTGGACCCCGCCGCCGTCCTCGACAGCCTGTCGACCTGTCTGTCGGACGACTTCGACATCGAGCACAGCACGTTCCAGCTGGAGACGCACGACCGGCGTCCCTTGGAGGAGGCCAGTCATCCGTGAGTCCCGGAACGAGGGAGGGAGATGTGAAGCTGAGAGGTCCAACAGCCGCGACCGGCCGGTACATGCCTGACTGCGGCCGGAGCCTGTCGAGGCGAGAGCTGCTGCGGTACGCGAGCATCGGAGCTGTCGGGCTATGGCTCGCCGCGGTCCTTCCGGCCTGCGGCGGCGAGGGGGCGGAAGAGCAGGCCGCTGGGCCGGGCACCTCCCCCGTAGGGCCGGGCACCTCCCCCGAAGAGAGCTGCCCCCCCGACGGCATCGCCATCGGGGCGTCCCCGGGGGCCGCTGCGAACGGCTTCGACAGAACGGAGCTGGTTGCCCCTGCCGGCCGTCCGTTCACGATCTGCTTCGACAACACGGACACGGGAGTGCCGCACAACTTCGCCGCCTACACGGAGCAGGGAGGTGACCTGCTGGGGAGGACCGAGATCCAGTCCGGTCCGGTCTTCCAGACCCTGAGGCTCGGCCCACTGGAGGCCGGCGAGTACTGGTACCAGTGCGATGTCCACCCCACCACGATGACGGGGAGGCTGATTGTGTCGTGACGACGATGTGGGGAGGACCGGATTGGGAACAGGGATCCACCCCGCTGCCGTCATGGAACGCAGGGCGAGGCACACCGCGCCTCCCCGCCCCACCCGAGGAAGGAGGCCACATCGATGTCCGAGATGTCTCGAACGGGTGCCCTTACCTGCCCCAAGTGCGGTGGTGCCCTGCGAACCTACGAACGCAGCGGGATTACCGTCGACCAGTGCAGCGAGTGCCGAGGGATCTTCCTGGACCGTGGCGAGCTTGAGCGACTGATCGATGCCGAAGGCAGCTACTACGGGGAGCCGGGTCGCCGCGAAGGCCCGGGAGAGCGAGCAGCCCACGGCCAGACGAAGCGGAGGCGCCCGAGCCGCCTGAGCTTCCTGGGCGAGCTGTTCGAGGGCGGGGACTGAGGCCCGTGGGAGCTCGGACCGGTACGAGGGCGCCCCTGGGCGCCCCCTGCGACCCGGCCGTTCGAGGGGCCGATGACATCGTGGGCGACCGGGAAGCAGACGGGACGGCCGCGGACCTCGCTGCTCGTCGCGAGGCTCCCAAGACCTCCGCGCCGGTCCGCCTGACGGGCGAACGGCGCGACGCTTCATCGACCTCACTCGAAGGAGTGCCACCCATGCGACGAACCCCGATTCTGCTCGCGGGCCTGTCAATCGTCCTCCTGGCGGCCTGTTCGCGGAACGCACCGGCTCCCGCCTCGGCCCTGCCGCGGATCGGTGACGAGGCTCCCGGCTTCACCCTGCCTGCGGCCGGCGGGGGTACGATCGCGCTGTCGGACTTCGCCGGGCGACCGGTGCTCCTGTACTTCAGCATGGGGCCCGGCTGACCGCCGTGCGTGCAGCAGGTGGTCGACCTGCAGAACGATGAGGAGTTCCGCTCGCTCGGCGTGGCGCTGCTCAGCATCTCGCCCGACCCCGAGGCGTCGTGGGCCGCGGAGGCCGAGGCCAACGGCATCGAGCTCCCTCTGCTCTCCGACGGCGGTAACCGCGTGGCGACCGCGTACGGCGTGATGCGGTGGAAGATGCCGAGCAACGAGCCGGGGCACACGTTCGTCCTGGTCGACGGCGATGGACGAATCGCGTGGATCCGGGACTACGGCGCGCCCGAGAACGGCGGCCTGATGTACGTGCCGGTGGCCGACCTCGTGTCCGCGATTCGGGGGAGGGTGGGGTAGGAACGTGCGCATGCCGAGCAGGTACCTCGCGACGTTCGCGCTCCTGTCGGCCGGGGCACTGCTGGTCGTGGGGGTGGCCGTTGCGGTCCGCAAGCTCGCCGCGGAGGGCAGAGCGGCCGGATTGGCCCTCACCATCGCCAACGACCCGGCGGAAGCGCGGGCGGACGGGTCGATGGCGCCGGACTTCTCGCTCCCGAGCCTGGACGGCGAGACCACGATCTCGCTCTCCGGGTATCGAGGCAGCGTCGTCGTGCTGAACTTCTGGGCGACCTGGTGCGGCCCCTGCCGCCGGGAGGCCCCGGCGCTCCAGGCCGCATGGGAGGACTACCGCGAGCAGGGCGTGCGGTTCCTCGGCGTGAACTACCGGGACGACCGCGCCGGCGCACGGGCCTACGAGCGCGAGTTCGGCATCACGTACCCGAGCGTCTACGACCCGGCCGGCGAGCTCGCCTACGAATTCGGCCTCCTGGGCGTCCCGACGACGCTCATCATCGACCGCGACGGGCGGATTGCGTACCGCTTCACCGGCTACGTCCAGGACCTGGCGCTGCGCACCGCCATCGATGACGTGCTTCAGGGGGGCTCCGCGTGAGCGCGATCGTGCCGTTCGCGCTCGCACTGCTCGCCGGCGTCCTGTCCTTCTCCTCCCCCTGCTGCCTGCCGCTGATGCCCGGCTACGTCTCGTACGTGAGCGGGGTGGCGGGATCGAACGAAGCGTCGGCCGTGCGCTCCAGGGTCCTGGGGGCGGCCCTGCTGTTCGTCCTCGGGTTCTCGATCGTCTTCACGGCGCTCGGGGCGGGCGCGTCGCTGTTCGGGCCGCTGCTGCTCCGCAACCGGCTGGTGCTGACGCGGGTGGCGGGGATCCTCGTGGTGCTGACGGGTCTCGTGACCATCGGGCTGTTCCGCATCCCCCTGCTGTACCGGGAGGTGCGGCTGGACCTGCGGCGGATCCGCCCGGGCCCCCTGGGCGCCGCCCCGCTGGGGATGGCGTTCGCGGTCGGCTGGACGCCGTGCATCGGGCCGGTGCTGGCCGGGATCCTGACGGCAGCGGCCAGCACGGCGAACGCGGCCTGGGGAGCGGCCCTGCTTGTCACCTACTCGCTCGGCCTGGGGATCCCCTTCCTGGCGCTCGCCTACGCGTGCGGTCGCGACGGGCGCCTGTCCGGGTGGCTGCGGCGGCGCGGGCGGCTGATCGAGCTCGCCGGCGGCGCGGTCTTGCTCCTGATGGGCGTGCTGATGATCACCGGCCAGTGGGTCAGGCTGTTCATCCCCCTGCTGAGGCTGTACACGAGAGCCAACTGGCCGCCGCTGTAGAAGCCATGGCACCCCCCGGCTACGAGCGACCCGTTCACGTCCGCCGCGGCGGAGAGGCTCTGTCGCGCCGGGCCTTCCTGCGCCGGTCCGGGCTCGCCCTCGCCGGGGCCACCCTGTTCGCCTGCACGGGCGGCGGACGCAAGGTGGCGGTGTCCCCCACGACGCCGACGGCGGCGGTGGCCCGTGCCGACACGCGGTGGCCGATCAAGCGGGTCATCTACCTGATGATGGAGAACCGGAGCTTCGACAACCTCTACGGGAGGTTCCCCGGCGCGAACGGCGCCACCACGGGCCTGAAGTTCGGGCAGGAGGTGCCGCTGCTCCCGGCCCCGCACTGGCTCCCCGGCGACCTGCCGCACGACCGCTCGGCGTACCTGAACGCTGTGAACGGCGGGGCCTACGACGGGTTCGCCATCGGCCAGTTCGGCGATCCCTGGGCCTACACCCAGTTCTCGGAGGAGAAGATCCCCAACTACTACGCCTGGGCCCGGGACTACGTGCTCTGCGACAACTTCTTCGCCTCGGTCGCCGGACCGTCCTACCCGAACCACTTCTTCTTCGTGGCTGGCCAGTCGAACGGTGTGCTGGACAATCCGGAGAACATCGAGACCCGCCGGATGGAGGACGGGAGGGTGTTCAAGAGCTGGGGGTGCGACGCGGTGGGGGAGGACGTGTACGTCTTCGTCAAGGACGATCGAGGCAACCTCACCAAGCACGATACATGCTTCGACTTCCCGACCGTCCCCGAGCAGCTGGAGGAGGCGGGGATCTCCTGGGCCTACTACTCGGCGGTCCCCGGACAGGCCGGCTACTTCTGGAACGCGCTCAACGCCATGGCGAACGTGTTCCATACCGACCTGTGGCGCGAGGGCGACACGATCCGCGCCGTCGACGATCTCGTGCGGGACATCCGGGCAGAGCGCATTCCGGCCGTGACCTGGGTGACCCCCCGGTTCGAGCTCTCGGATCACCCGCCGGAGAGCACCTGCTTCGCCCACGACTGGCTGACGGACGTCATCAACGCCTTGAGGGGACCGACCCCGAGGAGGGCCATTTCGTCCAGCAGGGCGGATGACGCAGGCGGGATCGGCTCGATGTCGGTGATGCGGACGTATGGACGGCAACGGCCGGTCGGCGGGTTCGAGCTGTGGTCGTGGCTGTTCATGCGGATCTCGGGGCTGCTCCTCGTGTTCCTGGCGGTCGGTCACGTGCTAATCATGCACGTGGTCGACGAGGGGGTCGACCGGGTGAACTTCGCCTTCGTGCAGCTCCGGTGGCAGAGCATGTTCTGGCGGACGTGGGACTGGATGATGCTCTGGCTCGCGCTCGTGCACGGGATCAACGGCCTCCGCGTGGTCGTGATGGACTACGTCCGGCCGCCGGGGGTGCGCCTCGCGCTGAACGTGTTCTTCTCCGCGCTGGGGTTCGCGCTCTTCCTCCTGGGGACGGTCGTCGTCTTCACGTTCGATCCGTCCGCGTGGCCCTCCCCCTAACCGAAGAGCACGCGGAGGATGCTCCGCCGTCCGCGCGGGTCTCCCGGACGATGTGTCGGCTCAGCAGACCTCGTTCAGGTACGGGTAGGGATCGACGGCTGCCCCTCCCCCCGGGTGCCACTCGAAGTGGGTGTGGGGCGTCGTCGCGTTCCCCGAGGTTCCGATGTACCCGATGACGTCGCCCGCTCGGACCGACCCCGCGGCGCCGAACCTCGACATGTGCATCATGACCGCCGAGCCCTGCGCGCCGGACACGGTGACCATGAGGCCGCTGGTCGAGCCGGTGGATTGGACGGCGTACCCGTCGAACGGCGCCACGATCGGGGTTCCGTAGGGCGAGAGGATGT
>BEHO01000006.1 GCA_002898915.1 bacterium HR12 | reverse complement strand
GTACCAGGCCGATGAGTCCGGGGCGCTCCTGTCGCGGGACCCGGAGGCCCTGGCGAGCGCGCTCCGCAAGCTCGAGGAGGCCACGCGGCGCGTGCCGGCGCCGGCGTCGGTGAGCCCCGCGGAGGCGCACCTGTTCATCATGAACCCCCTCCGCGCGGGAGCCGCGGCGCGCGGCCTGGTCACGCTGTTCTCGACGCACCCCCCCACGGAGGCGCGGATCGCCCGGCTGGAGGAGATCCGCCGGCGGCTGGCCGGGGCGTAGGGCGACCCGGTGCGGGGCGACCGCGGGGCGACCGCGGAAGCCCTGGAGGCGTCAACACGTGGACGACCGTTCGGGGTCCGCTCGCCGTCACCCGTCAACCCCTTGTCGGGATCGATCGAGGACGTTCCGGTCAACGCGGTGACGCCCGAGCCCGCGGGGACCGGTACCCCCCCGTCAACGCGTTGACGCCTATGCGCGAGAGGCGACGCCTGTCCCGAGGGGCTGGGCACACGGCCCGGCGACGGGCCCGGGTCGCGGCGCGAGCGCCGGCCACGGCCCGGGCCCGCCGGTCAGGGCCCTACCGCACGAGCTCCTGGGTGAACTCGGCGAAGGCGTCCACGTACCGGGCGATGTCCTCCTCGGTGTGCTGCACCGAGATCGTCCACTGCTCCTCGTCGCCGGGGGTCATGAACACGCCCCGGTTCACCATCCAGGTGAAGGAGGCGTAGAAGAGCTCGGGGATCGTCTCGAGGAAGTCCCGGTAGTTGGTGAGGGGCTCCTTCCGGTAGGACACGCAGCCCTTGGCGCCGAGGTCCACGGTGTGCGCCGGGATGCCGGTCTCGTCGATCGCCCGCTGGCAGCCCTCGGCGAGGAGCGTGCCGAGCTTGCCGAGGTACTCGTAGGCGTCCCGCGTGAGCACCTGGGTGAGGGCCGCGAGGCCGGCCGCCGCCGAGAGCGGGTTCCCGTTGAAGGTGCCCTGCTGGGCGGCGCCCTTCGTGACCCACTCCATGATGCTGGCGTCGCCGCCGAAGGCCCCGATCACCGAGCCGCCGCCGATCGCCTTGGCCCAGCACGCGAGGTGCGGCTTGGCCCCGAACCGCTCGATCGCCCCGCCGTAGGCGATCGTGCCGCCGCACTTCACCTCGTCGAAGATGAGCACGACGCCGTACCGGTCGCAGAGGTCGCGCAGGGCCTGGAGGTACCCGGGCTTCGGCACGACGATGCCGATGTTCATCATCACCGGCTCGAGGATGAGCGCGGCGATCTCGTCGGCGTGCTCCCGGAACAGGTCCTCGACGGCCTTCGCGTCGTTGAAGGGCACGATGATCGTGTCCCGCCACATGGACCGCGGGACGCCCCGCGAGGTGGGCTGGCTCGTGTAGGCGGCCCCGGTCGTGTCGGCGGCCTCGCCGCCGACGCTGTAGCGGACGCCGAGGGTGTCGGCCTCGGGGACCACCGAGAAGAGCAGCGCGTCGTGGTGGCCGTGGTACGAGCCCTCCATCTTCACGACGCGGTCCTTCCCGGTGGCGGCCCGGGCCACCCGCAGGGCGTCCATCGTCGCCTCGGTGCCGGAGTTCACCAGCCGCACCTGGTCGACCCCGAACCGCTCGCAGATCGCCTCGGCGAGCTGCACCGTGAGCGGGGTCGTCACGGCGAAGTGGATCCCCTGGTCCGCCACCTTCCGGATGGCCTCGACGATCTTCGGGTGCGCGTGCCCGACGACGTTGACCCCGAAGCCGCCGTGGAAGTCGACGTACTCGTTCCCGTCGACGTCGAAGACCCGGGAACCGCGCCCGTGGTCCAGGTAGACGGGGTAGGGATCGCCCGCCTGGAAGTTCGACGCCACGCCCTTCGGCAGGACCTTGACCGCTCGCTCGTACAGCTCCTTCGACCTCGGCGTGCGCTCCAGGAGCCTGCTCCGCTCGCGCTCGCTGATCTCGGCCGCGCGGGCCTTCAGACGCTCCACGTCCACCGGTTATCACCTCCAGTGCCCGGCAATCTACCCGCGGCCCGCGAGGCCAGCAATAGGCCGGAACGGCGCCCCCGCCGGGGTGGATGCGACGCCCCGGCCGGTCCCACCCGCGCCCGGTCGACGCCGCCCGGCGCCCCGGCCTCAGGGGCGGAAGTTCACGAACTGGAGGGCGATGCCGAAGTCCTGCTCCTTGATCCGACGGATCAGGTCCTGCAGGTCGTCCTTGCTCTTGCCGGACACCCGGACCTGGTCCTGCTGGATCTGGGCCTGGACCTTGAGGCCGGTCTTCTTGATGAACCGCACGAGCTCGCGGGCCTTGTCCTGGCTAATCCCGACGTTCACGTTCAGGACCTGCTTGACGGTCCCCTTGGCGGCCGGCTGGATCGGGCCGAAGTGGATCGCCTTCAGGCTGATCTCCCGCCGGACGGCCTTCTCCTTGAAGACCTCGACGGCCGCCTTCAGGCGGTCCTCGGTGCTCGAGCGGAGCTCGATGAGGGTCTCGTCCTGGCTGATCGAGGTGCCGGTGTCCTTGAAGTCGAACCGGGTCCCGATCTCGCGCCGGGTCTGGTCCACGGCGTTCGCCACCTCGGGCATCGAGACCTGGGAGACGATGTCGAAGGAGAACTCGGTCTTGGCCATGGCGCCATGCTACGGCGCGCCCCGAGGAGGCGCACGGCGGAGGACGCCCTCGGCCGTTGCTATCCTTCCTCTCGGTTCGGGGGGATGCCCGAGCGGCCAAAGGGAGCGGTCTGTAAAATCGCCGGCGTACGCCTACGGAGGTTCGAATCCTCCTCCCCCCACGAGCACCGCGAGCGGCCCGGCCGGGCCCCTCAGCCCCAGCGCCCGTGCAGCTCGCTCGCGGGGTCGAAGAAGCCGCCCGCCGGTCTCGCGTGGGCGTGCCAGTGGTCGGGGATGCGCCGACGCTCGCGGTCGATCCAGTACCCCTCCTCGCCGTAGCGGGCCGCCGCCACCCGTTCCAGGCGGGCGAGGAGCTCGGCCTCCCGGCGGGCGTCCGGGAGCCCGTGGGTCCGCCAGACGACCATCGGCGTGCGGCAGACGAGGCAGTCGGCGACCCAGCACTCCTCGTCCTCGAAGTGCCAGGCGGTGATCCGCTCGGCGCGGCAGAGCAGGCAGTCCTCACCCATCGTCGCTCCGCCCGAGCCGAACCCTATCGCCGACGGCGACGCCGTGCTCGGTGAACCAGCCCGTGTTGGCCTCGGCGGCCCCCAGGAAGGGCCGGTCGGGCCCGTAGGTGGGGCAGGGCGAGGCCCGGCAGGGCTCCATGTCGAGGATGGCGAGGATCCGCCCCCGCTCGTCCCAGAAGGCGATCTGGAGCGGGATGCGCGTGTCCTTCATCCAGAACCGCGCGCGGACGGGCTCGTCCCACAGGAAGGCCATCCCCGCGTCCGCGGGGAGGGATTCGCGGCCGGAGAGCCCCCGGGCCCGCTCCGCGGGCTCGTCGGCGACCTCCACCCGGAGCGTGACGGCCCCCCGGTCGGTGGCGATGGTGAGGACGGCCGTGTCCGTCCGATCCGCCCGACCGGCGCACCCCGCGATCGACGCGAGGACCACGAGGATCACGAGCGCTCGGGTCACGCCCACCATGGTGCCACGGCGCCCGCGGGTATCATGGCCGCGCCGAGGCCGGAGTAGCTCAGTCGGCAGAGCACCTCCATGGTAAGGAGGGGGTCAGGGGTTCGAGTCCCCTCTCCGGCTCGAGACGGCGGGCCGCCCGGGGCGGGCCGCCCGGGGAGGAGGGCAGGCCCATCGGGCCCCCCTCGCGGCCCCTCGGCGGCGGGGGACCTCGGTGCCGAGCCGCGTCGGCGCAGGTAAACTGTGTGGTCGCCTCGGCGGGGTAGCTCAGTGGCAGAGCAAGCGGCTCATAATCGCTGTGTCGCGGGTTCGAATCCCGCCCCCGCTACGGAGCGATCCCCAGGACACCGGGACCGGAGGAGCACGAGATGGCCAAGCAGAGGTTCGAGCGGACCAAGCCCCACGTGAACATCGGCACGATCGGGCACATCGACCACGGCAAGACCACCCTCACGGCGGCGATCACGAAGGTCCTCGCCGAGAAGGGCCTCGCCGACTACACCCCCTTCGAGCAGATCGACAAGGCCCCCGAGGAGAAGGAGCGGGGCATCACGATCAACATCGCCCACGTGGAGTACCAGACCGAGAAGCGCCACTACGCCCACGTGGACTGCCCCGGCCACGCCGACTACATCAAGAACATGATCACCGGGGCCGCCCAGATGGACGGGGCGATCCTCGTGGTCTCCGCGGCCGACGGCCCGATGCCCCAGACCCGGGAGCACGTGCTCCTCGCCCGCCAGGTGAACGTCCCCTACATCGTGGTGGCCCTGAACAAGGTGGACATGGTCGACGACCCCGAGCTCCTCGACCTCGTGGAGCTCGAGGTCCGGGAGCTGCTCTCGACCTACGAGTTCCCCGGCGACGAGGTCCCGGTGGTGCGGGTCTCGGCCCTCAAGGCCCTGGAGGGCGACGAGCAGGCCAAGGCCCAGATCCTGGAGCTCCTGGAGGCCATCGACACCTACATCCCCGAGCCGGTCCGGGACATCGACAAGCCCTTCCTGATGCCGATCGAGGACGTGTTCTCCATCACCGGCCGGGGCACGGTCGTCACCGGCCGGGTGGAGCGCGGGATCCTCCGCAAGATGGAGGAGGTCGAGATCGTCGGGATCCGGCCCACGCGCAAGACCGTGGCCACCGACCTCGAGATGTTCCGCAAGATCCTGGACGAGGTCCGGGCCGGCGACAACGTCGGCGTGCTCCTGCGGGGGATCGACAAGGACGAGGTGGAGCGGGGCCAGGTGCTCGCCAAGCCCGGCACCATCACCCCCCACACCGAGTTCGTGGGCCAGGTCTACGTGCTGTCCAAGGAGGAGGGCGGGCGCCACACGCCGTTCTTCAACGGCTACCGGCCCCAGTTCTACTTCCGCACCACCGACGTCACCGGCACCCTCCACCTGCCCGAGGGCGTGGAGATGGTGATGCCCGGCGACAACGTGGAGATCACCGTCGAGCTGATCGCGCCCATCGCCATGGAGGAGGGCCTGCGCTTCGCGATCCGCGAGGGCGGCCGGACCGTCGGCGCCGGGCGCGTGACGAAGGTCATCAAGTAGGGGAGCGGGGAGCGGTGGCCGGACCGAGGATCAGGATCAAGCTCAGGGCCTACGATCACCGGATGCTGGACGTCGCGGCTCGCGAGATCGTCGAGCACGTGACCCGCACCGGCGCCAAGGTCGTCGGTCCGGTGCCGCTGCCCACGGAGCGACGGATCTTCACCGTGATCCGCTCGCCCCACAAGTACAAGGACTCGCGCGAGCACTTCCAGATGCTCACGCACAAGCGGCTCATCGACATCGTGGACGCCACCTCCAAGACGGTCCAGGAGCTCCAGCGCCTGAACCTGTCGGCGGGGGTCGACATCGAGATCAAGCTGTGATGGCCGAGGTCAAGGGGATCTTGGGGACGAAGCTGGGGATGACCCAGATCTTCGAGGACACGCGGGCCGTGCCGGTCACGGTCATCAAGGCCGGCCCGTGCTACGTCGCGCAGGTCAAGACCCCCGAGCGGGACGGGTACTCGGCCGTCCAGCTCGTCTACGGCGAGGTGCCCGAGCGGAAGCTGAACCGGCCGATGCGCGGGCACTTCGAGGCCCACGGCGGGCACCCCGGGCGGTACGTCGTGGAGCTGCGGACGGACGACGCCGCCTCCTACCAGCCGGGGCAGGAGATCCGGGCGGACATCTTCCGGCCGGGGGAGCGCGCCGACGTGATCGGCGTCAGCAAGGGCAAGGGCTTCGCCGGGGTCATGAAGCGACACGGGTTCGGCGGGCTCGGCGCCAGCCACGGGACGGAGCGCAAGCACCGCTCGCCCGGCGCGATCGGGGCGTGCGCCACGCCGAGCCGCGTGTTCAAGGGCATGCGGATGGCCGGTCACATGGGCAACGAGCGGGTCACGATCCTCAACCTCCTCGTCGTCCAGGCCGACCCCGAGCGCAACCTGCTGCTGCTCCGGGGCGCCGTGCCGGGCCCGAGGGGTGGGCTCGTCATGGTCCGCTCGGCGGTGAAGGCGCCCGCGGGGAGGAAGGGCTGATGGCCAGGGTCCCGGTGCTCGACGAGTCCGGCGCCACGGTGGCCGAGCGCGAGCTCCCGCCCGAGATCTTCGAGGCGAAGGTCTCGGTGCCGCTCATGCACCAGGTCGTCGTGGCCGGCCTCGCCTCGCTCCGGCGGGGGACCCACAGCACGAAGACCCGGGGCGAGGTCTCCGGCGGCGGCCGCAAGCCCTGGCGCCAGAAGGGGACGGGGCGCGCCCGGCAGGGCTCGATCCGCGCCCCCCAGTGGAAGGGCGGCGGCGTCGTGCACGGCCCGAAGCCCCGCGACCACTCGCTCCGGGTGAACAAGAAGATGAAGCGGGGGGCCCTCCGCTCGGCCCTCACCGACGCGCTGCAGAGCGGGAAGCTCGCGGTGGTGCGCGACCTCGCGTTCGAGGAGCCGAAGACGAAGCGGGCCGTGCAGGTGCTGGAGGCGCTCGGCCTGGAGGGGAAGGTGCTCCTCGTGCTCCCCGGCCCGACCGAGGACGGCGCGGTGGAGAAGTCCTTCCGCAACCTGCCGAACGTGCGGATCGCCTACGCGCCGAGCCTGGGGACCTACGAGGTCCTGGCCGCCGACCGCGTGCTGTTCACGCAGGCGGCCCTCGACGTGATCGAGGGGGGTGGGGAGGCGTGAAGTCCCCCCGCGACGTGATCATCCGGCCGATCGTGAGCGAGAAGTCCTACGCGGGCATCGAGCGGAACGCGTACACGTTCCTCGTCGACCCGCGGGCGAACAAGACCGAGATCAAGCAGGCCGTGGAGGCGATCTGGGGCGTCCGGGTCGTCTCGGTGAACACGATCCGTCGGCGCGGCAAGGTGAAGCGCCGGGGGTGGACGCGGGGCAAGCGCCCGGATGAGAAGCGGGCCATCGTGACGCTCGCGCCGGGCGAGTCGATCGAGATCTTCGAGACGGGGAAGTGACGATGGGGATCCGCAGGTACAAGCCGACGACGCCGGGCCGACGGGGCGCGAGCGTCTCCACCTTCGAGGAGATCACGCGCGACCGCCCCGAGCGCTCGCTGCTCGCCAAGGGGCGCAAGCGCGCCGGCCGGAACGTGTACGGGCGGATCACCGCCCGGCACCAGGGCGGCGGCCACAAGCGGCGCTACCGCATCATCGACTTCCGCCGCGACAAGGACGGGATCCCGGCGAAGGTGGCGCACATCGAGTACGACCCGAACCGCACGGCCCGGATCGCGCTGCTCCACTACGCCGACGGCGAGAAGCGGTACATCCTCGCGCCGAACGGCCTGCGGCCGGGGGACCGGGTGATGTCCGGGGAGAACGCCGACATCCGCCCGGGGAACGCCCTGCCGCTCCGGAACATCCCCGTCGGCACGACGGTGCACGCCGTGGAGCTGAAGCCGGGCGCCGGCGCCAAGCTGGCGCGCTCGGCCGGCACGAGCGTCCAGGTCATGGCCAAGGAGGGGGCGTACGCGACGCTGCGGCTGCCCTCCGGGGAGATGCGGATGGTGCTCGCCGCCTGCAAGGCCACCGTGGGCGAGGTCGGCAACGCCGAGCACGAGCTGATCTCCCTCGGCAAGGCCAGCCGCAGCCGGTGGCTCGGCAAGCGGCCCTCCGTCCGCGGCGTGGCCATGAACCCGGTGGACCACCCGCTCGGCGGGGGCGAGGGCAAGAGCTCGGGCGGCCGCCACCCCACCTCGCCGTGGGGGAAGAAGGAGGGCCGCACGAGGAAGCGGAAGAAGGCGTCGGACAAGTACATCATCCGGCGCCGCGGGAAGGGGCGTGGCTGAGGTGCCTCGGTCGGTCAAGAAGGGTCCGTTCGTGGACGACCACCTCATGATCAAGATCGTCGAGATGAACCGGCGCGGCGAGAAGAAGGTCATCCGGACCTGGTCCCGCCGCTCGACGATCGTGCCCGAGATGGTGGGGCACACGATCGCCGTCCACGACGGCCGCAAGCACGTCCCCGTCTACATCACGGAGGCGATGGTCGGGCACAAGCTCGGCGAGTTCGCCCCCACGCGGACGTTCCGGTAGCACGTGAAGTCCGAGCGGCGGAGTTCGGCGAGGTAGGGATGGAAGCGAAGGCCACGGTGCGGTACGTGCGGATCTCCCCGCCGAAGGCGCGGCGGGCGATCGACCTCATCCGCGGGAAGCAGGTGGACGAGGCCCGGCGGATCCTCCGATTCTCGAACCTGGGCGCCGCCCGGACGATCGAGAAGGCGCTGAACTCGGCCGTGGCCAACGCGGAGCAGGCCACCGGCGTCGTGGGGCAGAACCTCATCGTGGATCGGGCCTGGGTGGACGAGGGGCCGACGCTCAAGCGCTGGCGCCCGCGCGCGTTCGGGCGCGCGACGCGGATCCGCAAGCGGACCTCCCACATCACGCTCGTCGTGCGGACGCTGGAGGAGGCGTAGGTGGGTCAGAAGGTCAATCCGTACGGGCTCCGGCTGGGGATCATCTACCCCTGGAGATCCAACTGGTACGCCGGCCGCGACTACGCCGAGCACCTCCACGAGGACATCTGGATCCGCAAGCACATCCGCGAGCGGCTGGCCCGGGCCGGCATCTCGTCCATCGACATCGAGCGCAAGGGCGACCAGATCTGGGTCTACATCCGCACGGCGCGGCCCGGCATCGTGATCGGCCGCAAGGGGGCCGAGGTGGATCGGCTCCGGCGGGATATCGAGCGGGTGACGAAGAAGCGGGTGGACGTCAAGGTCGAGGACATGAACTCGGCGGCCTCCGAGGCGCGCCCGGAGACCGACGCGACCCTGCTCGCCCAGGGGGTGGCCGAGCAGCTCGCCGGCCGGGTGTCCTTCCGGCGGGCGATGCGCCGCGCGGTCCAGACCGCGATGCGCGCCGGCGCCCTGGGGGTGCGGGTGCAGTGCGCGGGCCGGCTCGGAGGGGCCGAGATGTCCCGGCGCGAGTGGTACCGCGAGGGCCGGGTGCCGCTCCACACGCTGCGCGCCAAGATCGACTTCGGCACGGCCGAGGCGAAGACGACCTTCGGGGTGATCGGCGTCAAGGTCTGGGTCTACCATGGGGACGAGATCCCCGCGGCCGAGCAGGAGACCGAGCGCCTGCGGGCGCGGGCGCTCGCCCAGGCCACCAGCGCCGCCGGCGCCGCCACCGGCGCCCTCATCGACAACCCCGTCGAGGCGGAGGAGCTGGAGGCCGAGGCCGAGCCGATCGTCCCCGTCGTGCCGGTGGAGCCGGAGCCGGAGCTGGAGGCCGAGGCGGGCGCGGAGCCGGACGCGGGCGGGTCGTCGGAGGAGGGTGAGGCCTGATGCTGGCGCCCAAGAAGGTGAAGCACCGGAAGGTCCACCGCGGTCGGATGAAGGGCCGCGCGAAGGGGGCCACCGAGGTGCACTTCGGGGACTACGGGCTCGTCGCGCTGGAGCCGGCCTGGATCACGAACCGGCAGATCGAGGCGGCCCGCGTGGCGATCACCCGCCACATCCGCCGCGGCGGGAAGGTGTGGATCAACATCTTCCCCGACAAGCCGTACACGAAGAAGCCGGCCGAGACCCGGATGGGCTCCGGCAAGGGGAACCCCGAGGGCTGGGTGGCGGTGGTCAAGCCCGGGCGCGTGATGTTCGAGCTCTCGGGCGTGGCCGAGCCCGTGGCGCGGGAGGCGATGCGGCGGGCCGCGCACAAGCTGCCGATCAAGTGCAAGTTCATCACCCGGACCGGAGGCATGGAGTAGTGGCGAAGGCGAAGACCCGCGAGATCCGCGAGCTGCCGGATGCGGAGCTCCGCGAGCGCGTCGAGGCGCTCAAGGAGGAGCTCTTCAACCTGCGCTTCCAGCTGGCCACCGGGCAGCTCGACAACCCCATGCGGATCAAGCAGGTCCGCCACGAGATCGCGCGCATCCTCACGGTGCTGCGCGAGCGCGAGCTCGCGGCCGAGCGCGGGAACGAGGAGGTGCGGTGAGCGAGCGGGACGCGGAGCGGGGGCGCAGGAAGACGCGGGTCGGGGTCGTGGTGTCCGACGCGATGGACAAGACCGTGATCGTGCGCGTGGACCGGAAGATGCGGCACCCGCTCTACAAGAAGACGGTGCTGCGGAGCAAGAAGTTCGCGGCCCACGACGAGGGGAATGAGGCGCACGTCGGCGACGTGGTCCGGATCATGGAGACCCGTCCGCTGTCGAGGACGAAGCGCTGGCGCGTGGTGGAGATCGTCGAGCGGGCGAAGTGAGGGAGCGGTGATCCAGCAGGAGACGCGCTGCAAGGTGGCGGACAACACGGGGGCCAAGGAGGTCCTCTGCATCCGCGTGCTCGGCGGGAGCCACCGGCGCTACGCCGGCGTCGGCGACATCATCGTCGGCTCGGTGAAGGACGCGCTGCCGGGCGGCGCGGTGAAGAAGGGCGACGTCGTGCGGGCCGTGGTCGTGCGGACGGCCAAGGAGCGGCGCCGACCGGACGGGTCCTACATCCGGTTCGACGACAACGCCGTCGTGCTGATCAACGAGCAGCGGAACCCGCGGGGGACCCGGATCTTCGGGCCGGTGGCGCGGGAGCTCCGCGAGAAGCGGTTCATGAAGATCATCTCGCTCGCCCCGGAGGTGCTCTGATGCCGGGCGTGGACATCCGCAAGGACGACACGGTCCGGGTGATCGCCGGCAAGGACCGCGGCCACACCGGTCGCGTGATCCGGGTGCTGCCGCGGGAGGGCAAGGTGATGGTCGACGGCGCCGCCCGCGCGAAGAAGCACCAGCGCGCCACCGGGAAGCGCTCGCGCTCGGGGCAGCAGCTGCAGCAGGGCGGGATCATCGACACCGAGCTGTTCATCCACATCTCCAACGTCCAGCTCGTGTGCCCCGCGTGCGGGCGGCCGACCAGGGTCGGCCACCACATCAACCCGGAGGGGAAGAAGGTCCGGATCTGCAGGAAGTGCGAGGCAGAGCTGTGAGCGACTACGTGCCCCGGCTGAAGGCCTGGTACCGCAAGGAGGTGGTCCCCCGCCTCCAGCGCGAGCTCGGCCTGCGGAACCCGATGCAGGTCCCGCGCCTTGAGAAGGTCGTCATCAACATGGGCGTCGGCGACGCCCTGAAGGACGGCCGTCTGCTCGAGGCCGCCGTGGAGGACCTGGCGACGATCACGGGGCAGAAGCCGGTGATCACGAAGGCCCGTCGCTCGATCGCGGGGTTCAAGATCCGCCAGGGGATGCCGATCGGCGTGAAGGTCACGCTCCGGGGCGACCGGATGTGGGAGTTCCTGGATCGGCTCATCACGGTCGCGATCCCCCGGATCCGTGACTTCCGAGGGCTCGATCCGGACGCCTTCGACGGGCACGGCAACTACACGCTCGGCATCACCGAGCAGCTGATCTTCCCCGAGATCGACTACGACAAGGTCGCGAAGGTCCGGGGCATGGACGTGACGATCGTGACGACGGCGAAGACCGACGAGGAAGGCAGGGCGCTGCTCGCGGCGCTGGGGTTCCCCTTCCGGGGGATCCCGGTCGTGGCGGTGGCCTCCTGAGGGACAGGGACATGGCGAAGAAGGCGCTCATCGAGAAGCAGCGGCGTGGGAGCAGGTTCAAGGTCCGCGAGTACACGCGGTGCCGCCGGTGCGGCCGCCCGCGCGCGGTGTACCGGAAGTTCCTGCTCTGCCGGATCTGCTTCCGACAGCTGGCGCACGCCGGCGAGCTCCCGGGGGTGACGAAGGCATCATGGTGAGGCTCGCGACCCACGTCTCGGATCCCATCGGCGACCTGCTGACGCGGATCCGCAACGCCAACATGGCCTACAAGGAGGAGCTCCTCGTGCCCGCGTCGCGGATGAACGAGGCGATCCTGCGGATCCTCGACGCCGAGGGCTTCATCGCCGGGTTCACCGCCGAGGGCGAGGGCGTCGAGCGCGCCTTCCGCGTGCGCCTGCGCTACGGCCCGAAGCGCGAGCGGGCCATCACGGGCCTGCGGCGGGTCAGCAAGCCCGGACGCCGGATCTACGTGCGGCGCAACGCGCTCCCTCGGGTCCTCGGGGGGCTCGGGATCGCCATCGTGTCCACCTCGCAGGGCGTCATGACCGACCGCGAGGCCGCTCGCCGAGGGATCGGCGGCGAGGTCCTCGCCTACGTGTGGTGACGGGGATGTCGGCGAGCGAGGGGCCCGACGGGGGAAGGCGAGGATGAGCAGGATCGGCAGGCAACCCGTGGTGATCCCCGCCGGCGTCGAGGTGACGATCGGCGAGGACGGCACCGTGACCGTGACGGGTCCGCGCGGCACGCTGAGCCGGCGGCTCCACCCCGACATGCGCATCGTGCGCGAGGACGGCGTGATCCGGGTCGAGCGTCCGAGCGACGACGGCTTCCACCGCGGCCTGCACGGGCTCACCCGGACGCTCATCGCGAACATGGTGGAGGGCGTGACGAGGGGCTACGAGAAGCGCCTCGCCATCGTCGGCGTCGGCTACCGGGCGGCGATGAAGGGGAAGGACCTGGAGCTCCAGGTCGGCTACTCGCACCCCGTGGTGGTGAGCCCGCCGGAGGGGATCGAGTTCGAGACCCCGAGCCCCACGCAGATCGTGGTGCGGGGCAACGACAAGGAGCTGGTCGGCGAGGTGGCCGCGAGGATCCGCAAGATCCGCAAGCCCGAGCCGTACAAGGGCAAGGGCATCCGGTACGAGAACGAGTACGTGCGGCGCAAGGCCGGCAAGGCCGCGAAGGGTGGTGGATGATGGACGCGAAGACGAAGCGCGAGGCGCGCATCCGTCGCCACCGCCGGATCCGCAAGAAGATCTCCGGCACCCCGGAGCGGCCGCGGCTGTCGGTGTTCCGGTCGAACCGGCACATCTACGCGCAGCTGATCGACGATCTCGCGGGCCGCACGCTCGCCGCGGCCTCGGACCTCGAGGTCGGGGTGGACGGGACGAAGACCGAGCGCGCCCGGGCCGTCGGGAGGCTGATCGCGGAGCGCGCCAAGGCGGCCGGCATCGAGCGGGCGGTGTTCGACCGCGGGGGCCGCCGCTACCACGGCCGGGTGGCGGCCGTCGCCGAGGGCGCCAGGGAGGAAGGACTCAGGATCTGATGCGTAGGTACGACACCCAGGGCGAGAAGAGCATCTACGAGGAGCGCGTGATCTCCATCAACCGCGTCGCGAAGGTCGTGAAGGGCGGTCGGCGCTTCTCGTTCGCCGCGCTCGTCGTCGTGGGCGACGGGGCCGGCCGGGTCGGGCTCGGCTACGGCAAGGCCAAGGAGGTGCCGGCGGCGATCGC
>BEHO01000005.1 GCA_002898915.1 bacterium HR12 | reverse complement strand
GCACGTCGCGCAGGCCTCGGCGCCCTGCTCCCGCTGGGCCGCACCGTGGAGCGGGATCCAGTCCTTCGGGTGCGGATAGCGCTCCCGGAGGTGACAGGTCTCGCAGAAGTCGGGCTCGTGGCAGGTGGCGCAGGAGGCGGGGTCGGCCGTGGCCTCCCCCCCGTGCGTCTGGACGTACAGGCGTGGGTGCGGGTCCTCGCCCGGGATCGGCTGGACCGGTCGCTCGAAACCGGCGAGGCGGAAGGGCGGGTGGCTCACGTCGCCGTGGCACGAGGAGCACGCCGCGTCGGTGCCGTGGGCCGCGGCGAGCGCCTCCGTGGCGGCGAGGTCGGTGTGACACGCGGTGCAGGGCCGCGCGCCCAGGATCCCGCGCGCCGGGTTCCAGGGCGTGACGATGGCGAGGGTCTCGCGCAGGGCGCCGGGGATGTATCGGAGGGAGCCGGCGAGTCCCGTGCCGGTGTGGCAGGCGAGGCACGGGACGTCGGCGTGGACGGAGCGGGCGTTCGCCGAGACCGCCGGCTGCATCTCGTGGCATCCGGCGCAGTAGGCGTCCGAGGTCGCCACCCGGTTCCACCCCACGAGGAGCACGCCGAGGGCGAGGAGCGCGCCCACGGCGAGGGCCCCGAGCCCCCATCGGGTCGCACGCCGCCCTTCCTCCGGCTCCATGGGCTCCTCCGACGACCGCTAGGCGCCCGCGTCGCCCTGCGGCGCTCCCGCCTCGGCGCCTCCCGGCCCCGCCGGCCCGGCCGCCCCGCCGCCGGAGATGTCGGGGTGACCCGAGGGGAGCCCCTGCTCGATCTGCTCCTCGGTGAGCGGCGGGGCGATGGGGAACGCCGGCGCCTGGAAGGTCGTCGGGGGCGGCGCCGGCTCCTCGTACAGCGCGGTCACGAGCACGCCCGCGCCGAACGACAGGGCCATGAACAGGACCACGAGCCAGAGCTCGATCCTCGTCCGAAGGAGGGTGCGGAGGCCTCCGGCCTCCGGTCGGTTGCGGGTCGTTGCGGTCACCATCGCGTCCTCCTCGTGGTCAGCCTCCCTCGGCGCCCGCCGAGGGCTGCGGCGAGGCGAGCAGGAGGGCTCGGTCCGCCGCGAGGTCGTCGTCGGTGAAGCGTTCGGGTCCCTGCCGATGGCAGGTCCGGCAGGTCTGGTCGGCGTGGCACCGGAAGCAGGTCGCGGCGCCACGGTTGCGCACCACCTCCGGATGCCAGTCGATCCAGGTCGAGGCCTCCGGTCCTTGCGGATGGTGGCAGCGGTCGCAGGCGTCCCGTCCGACGAGCGGGGCGCGGGGGTGGCAGCGATCGCCCAGGGCGGGGTCCTCGAAGAAGCGCTCGGCGTGGGGGCGCTCGTCGAAGCCGCTCGGGTGCGGCAGCTCGAGGCCGTGGCAGCTCCGGCACGAGCGCTGCTGGTGGCACGTCGCGCACACGAAGGGGTCGGCGAGGGCGGCGTCCCCATGCCGGACCGGGAGCCAGTCGGCCGCGCGGTGGGTCCGGGGAGAGGGATCCAGGTCCTTCGGGTGGCAGAGGGTGCACGTCCCCGGCGCCCGGCCTCCCTCCTCGAGGGAGTGGCACTGGAAGCAGGTGACCATCGTGGGGCGGTTCGTCCGGTCCGGCTCGTGGGTGTTGGCCACGTGACAGACCGCGCAGTCCGACACGCCGATGGCGAAGTGCCGTTCGTGGGTGAAGCGGAGGACGGCGTGCTCCCGGAGGGAGCGGTCGAGGTCGGCGTGGCAGTCGCTGCAGAACAGGAACGTCGTCGCGGCCGGGGTGACGGGCACGGGGGTCGGTCGCGGCGCCCGGCCCTCCTCGCGGCGCAGCATCCCGATGGCGAGGAGCATGACGACGATGAGCAGCACGGCCGGCACCGCCATGGCCGAACCCCAGTGCCGGCCGCGGAGGGCGGGGGCCTCCTCGGGGCCCTCCTCGGCCATCGCCTCCTCCGGGGGGAGCGGTGTGTGGACGTCGGAGGAGGCCTCGTCCCCGCCTCGGCCCTCCGGCTCCGGCTCGACCGGCTCGAACGCCTCCTCGTCCACCGCTCCACCTCCTCACCCGCCGGCCGCGAGGGCCCCCTCCCTCGGAGGCGTGGGCGCCGGCGGGCCCTGCCGGTGGCAGAGCTCGCAGTCGGTCGGGGCCACCGACCCGTTGTGGCAACGCATGCAGGTGTCCATCGTGGGGAACGTGGCCGAACCGATCGGCACCGCCTCCAGATGCGCCACGGTGGAGTGGCAGTTCATGCACTTGCCCCCGTTCTCCACGATGTGCTGGTGGCTCACGGTCACGTCCGTCTCGGTGCTCGTGAACGGCGCCTCGAGGAGGTCCTCGTGGCAGCGGAGGCAGGACGCGTTCGGTACGGCGGCGTTGAAGGAGTAGTCCTCGAAGTCGCCGGTGATGTAGTTCGCGACCACCTGGAGGCCCGCGATCTTGCCGCCGAGGAAGCCGAAGAGGCCGGGGGGCGTGTGGCAGGTCTCGCAGTTGACCTCGCGGTGGGGCGACCGCTCCCAGGCCGCGACGTACTCGTTCATCACGTGGCAGCGGTTGCAGAACCCCGGCTGGGAGGTCCACCAGAAGCTGAAGACCGACAGGAGGAGGACGCCGCCGCCGACGAGACCCAACATGCTCGTGGACAGCACGATGTACCGCCGTCGGCGCGCTCCCTCGCGCGGGGCGGCGCCCTCGGGCGGGGCGTCCGCGGCGGCACGCTCCCCGAGCCTCACCGCACCACCTCCGCGTTCGCCGAGCGCTCGACGTCGGTCCCCCGCGCCTCCGCCGCGGAGGGGACCTCGAGCCCGTCGAGCCCGAAGAGCCACCTGGCGGCCTGCAGGAGCGCCTCGTCCCCTCGGGCGCTCGCCTCCTTCGCGCGGACGGTGGGCGTGTGGACGAGCTTGCGCACCGTGCGTCGGATCGCGCGCTCGACGGCCGCGCGCTGGCGTTCGTCGAGACCCGGGATCCGCGCCGCCGCCCGGACCTCGGCCTCGGCGATGCGCTCCGCCTGCGCCTGGATGGCGGCCACCACCGGACCCGCGGGCTTCGACCGGAACCACGCGATGCAGCGCTCCGCCTCGTCCCGGACGACCTCCGCGGCCGCGTCGAGCTGCGCCTCCCGTCCGCCGGGCACGGTGAAGCCGGCCCGATCGAGGCGCTCCAGGTCGAAGAGCGCGAGCCCTCCGCCGTCGAGCTCGGCGGTGTCGTGATGGACGTTGCGGGGGAGGCCGAGGTCGACGACGACGAGCGGCCTGCCGCGACGGGAGCGGAGGGCGCGTCGGAGCCCCTCGGCGCCGATGAGGGGCTCGGGCGCGGAGGTGGCGAACACCGCGGCGTCGACCTGAGCGAGCACGTCCTCCAGGGCCGTCAGGGGAACGGCGATGCCGTCCACGGACGCCGCGAGCTCCGAGGCGGCCTCCGGGCGGCGGGCCGCCACCCACACCCGCGCGCCGGATCGAGCGAGCGCCCGCGCGGAGGTCCGCGCCATCCTCCCGTTCCCCACGACCAGGGCCTCGAGACCGCGTGCCGGGCCGAGGGTGGTCTCGATGGCGCGGACCGCGGCCCGTGGGAAGGACTCGTGGGCGCGCGAGAGCCCGGTCGCCGATCGCGCCCGCTTGCCGGCCTCGAGCGCCCAGCGGAAGAGGCCGTGGAGGTGCGGCCCGACGGCGCCGAGGTCGGCCGCCAGCTTGTACGCGTCGCGCACCTGGCCCTGGATCTCCGACTCCCCGACCACCATGGAGTCGAGCCCGGCGGCGACGGTGAAGAGGTGCCGGATCACCTCGTCCCCGCGCAGCACCCGAGCCCGGCTCCGGGTCCATCCAGGCTCGACGCCCTTCAGGTCCTCGAGGAAGAGGCGGATCTGCTCGACCGCCGCCTCCCCCTCCCGAGCCCACGCGTAGATCTCGACGCGGTTGCAGGTGGACAGGACGATCGCCTCCCGCACGTCGGGGGCTCGGAGGAGGCAGGGCAGGGCCTCGACCAGCTCGTGGGGCTCGATGGTCACCCGTTCCAGGTCCTCGAGCGGCACGGAGCGGTGGGACAGGGTGAGGGCGAGGAGCGCCATCACGCATCACCTCCGGCTGCGGGATCGGGCGTTCGGACCCTCGGCCGTGCACCGTGGCCGTTCCCGGCGCTGCGGGGCTCGAGCGGTGGGAGGAGCTCCTCCGCCGGCGGGACCCCGGCCCCCTGGAGCAGCTCCGCGAACGGCACGTCGAGCGTGTCGCGGAGGCGTTCCTGGGCGAGCTCGAGGTACGGGAAGGCGGGGCACTCCTCCGCGTGCGGGCACCCCTCGGGGGAGCGGAGGCACTCGATGATGGCCAGCCGACCCTCGACGGCCTCGATGACGTCCAGGAGGGTGAACCGCTCGGGCGGCTTGGCGAGCGTGATCCCGCCGCCGACGCCGCGCCGGGTCGCCAGGATCCCCGCCTTCGCGAGGGACTGCACGATCTTCCCGAGGAAGGTGGGGGAGATCCCCTGGGCCAGCGCCACCCGGGTCGCGTTCGTGTGGCCCGCCCGGGCCACCTCCAGCACGCAGCGGATCGCGTAATCGGCCTCGCGGGTCACGAGCACGTCGGCTCACCTCCCCTCATCGCCGCTTCCCAGCGGCCCGGGCCTCCTCGGCGCGGAGGAGCCGCTCCTTCGCCGCCACCCGGAGGCGCCGGTAGGTCCGCTCCTCGATGAGCCCGCGCTCGAAGCTGAGGTCGAGGGCGGCGATCTCCTCCACGATCAGGTCGGGGTCCTCGAGCTCGACCGCTCGGCCATCGCCGTCGGCGGCGGACGCTGGGGCGGACGCCCGGGCCTTCGCACGGGGCGGACGCCCGGCCGAGCGGGGGGCCGGGGTGCGGGCGCGGTCGCGGCGCAGGACGATGAGGGCCACGCCGACGAGGAGGACGACCCCGAGCGCGCCGAGGAGGATCCAGAGCGCGGTCCGAGCGCCGCGGGGCGCGGCGGCCTGGCTCATCGCCACCTCGAGCGCCGTGCCGGGAGCGAGGTCGCGCGCCTCGTAGACCTGGTACGTGATGCCCTGGTCGGTGACGGTCCCGGCCAGGCGCAGGGCCGGCGCTCGAACGCGCACGTCCTGAGGGACGAAGAGCTGGAGGCTCGTCGTGGCGAAGGGCACCTCGAGGGTGAGCCGGTCGAGGGGCGGGGCGTTGTACCGGAGCGTGGCGGAGCTGGCTCCGGGGACGATCGGCGCGTCGGACACGTAGGCCCCGTCGCGGGTCCGGCCCGGGTTCTCCAGGAAGGTCCCGAGGAACTGGAGGTTGGTGGCCCCCTCCGGCAGCGGGATCCGGACGACGACCCCGTCCTCGCCCACGTAGGCCTCGTCGCCGGCGTTCGACCAGGAGAGGTCGTGCTGGACGGCCACGCCGCCGCCCTCGCGGTCGACCCACACGACGTAGCTCTCCAGGGTGACCCGGGAGGGGTCGGTCGTGGGCTCGTAGATGCGGAGGGTCTGCTCGGCGGGGCTGGCGGGATCGAACCCGGTCGCCACGGAGCGGTAGACGGCGCCGCGGTAGGCGACCTCCAGCTGGTAGCCGACGACGCCGGCGGGGATGGACTCGAACGCGAAGCGCCCCCGCTCGTCGGCGGTGACCTCCAGCGGGTCGGGCTCGGTCTGGGCGGTGAACAGGCGAGCCCGGACGTCCACGCCGGCCGCCGGCTCGCCGGTGGTTCCGTTCACCACCTTCCCGGAGATCGTGCCGGCCTGGGCGGCCGCGCTCGACCCGGCGGCGAGCGCGACGGCGAGGAGGGCCGTCGGCAGCGACGCCCGGAGCAGGGTGGTCCAACGGGTCTTCATGGGTCCTTCACCTCCGCGGTCGCGAGGGCGGCGCCGCAGTGACGGCAGAACCGATCCTCGGGCTCGATCGGGGTTGCGCAGGTCGGACAGCTCCTCGCCTCGAGCTCGGCGAGGAGACGCTTCCGCTCGGCGATCCGGTCCTCGACCGCTCGGTCCAGGGCCTCCAGGCGGGGGGGCGCCGGCTCCGGCTCCACCCCGTCCTCCAGGTGCTCGAGCTCGCGGATCCGCCGCGTCACGCCCTCGAGCTGCTGGAGCCGACGGGCCCGCAGGCGTCGGTACTCCTCGCGCGCGAGCTTGCCGGTCTCGAAGTCGGCGTCGAGCTCGCGGACCTGGGCCCGGAGGCGCTCGCGATCGGCCCGGAGCTGCTCGACGGAGAGGTCCTCGGGCTCGGGGAGCGGCGCGAGGTAGGGGCGGGCCATGAGGTACACGGCCGCCAGGAGGAGGAGGAACGCGGCGAGCGCCACGCCGATCACGCGACCACCTCCACCTCCTCGCTCGCCAGCTCGAGCGCCAGCCCTCCCCGGGGACGGTCGATGCGCCACGGCCATGCGGCGAGGACGCCGCCGAGGACGATCACGACCATGCCGGTCCAGATCCAGAACACCGCCGGTTCGTGGAAGACGAGGACCGTCGCCACCCGCCGCCGGGGGTCCACCTCGTTCATGACGACGTAGAGGTCGGCGCCGAGCGTCGAGCGCATGCCGACCTCGGTGACCCGCTGCTGACCCGTGTACTCGGCCTGCTCGGTGCGGATCGTCCCGAGCCGCTCCCCGTCGGGGCCCGTGATCCGGAAGTGGCCCACCAGGGCGAACTTCGAGGGGGTCTGCTCGAACGTGAGGTCGGTGAACGTCACCCGCGTCCCGTGCACGGTGAGCGAATCGCCGATCGCGAGCTGGGCCTGGCGCTCGACCTTGAGCCCCACGTTCACCGCGATGGCCGCGAGCATGATGACGACGCCGGCGTGGATCACCGGGCCTCCGTAGCGCCGGGGCGTGAAGGCGAACAGGTTGCCGAGCGCTCGCCCCCAGCCCTCCCCGTGGTGGCGGTGCCGAGCGAGCAGGCCCCGCGCGAGCTCGGTCGTCGCCGTGGCGAGCGCGAACGCGCCGAGGGAGAGGACCCCGACGATCGCGAGGTGACGCCCTCGGTTCGCCAGCGCGAGGCCGAGGAAGACGGCGGCGCCGATCGCCGCCGGCACCGCCAGGTTCCGCCTCAGGTGCCGTGCGGAGACCCGACGCCACGCGAGCAGGGGGCACGTGCCGAGCAGGGCGACGGTGACGATCGCGAGCGGCGCCATGAGCGTGTTGAAGAAGGGCTGCCCGACGGAGAGCTCGACCCCGCGGATCGCCTCGCTCACGATGGGGTAGACCGTGCCCCACAGCACGACAAGCGTCATGGCGACGAACAGGAGGTTCGTGAGGACGAACGAGGACTCGCGCGAGACCACGGCCGTGATCCGGTTGGGCGAGCGGAGCTCGGGGAGCCGCCACACGATGAGCCCGGTGCCGACCGCCACCGACGCCACGGTGAAGGCGATGAGCGGGATCCCGATCGAGGACTCGGCGAAGGCGTGGACCGAGGAGACGATGCCCGAGCGCGTGAGGAACGTGCCGAAGATCGAGAGGGCGAACGCCGCGACGGCGAGGGCGACGTTCCACACCCGCAGCATCCCGCGCTTCTCCTGGACGACGACGGAGTGGAGGTACGCGGTGCCCGCGAGCCACGGCAGCAGGCTCGCGTTCTCCACCGGGTCCCAGGCCCAGTACCCGCCCCAGCCGAGCTCCACGTAGGCCCACCGCGCGCCGAACAGGATCCCCGCGGTGAGCAGCACCCAGGCCCAGAGGGTGGCGCGGCGCGCGGAACGGATCCATCGATCCCCGAGCTTGCCGGTGACGAGGGCGGCGACGGCGAAGGCGAAGGGCACGGTGAAGCCGACGTACCCGAGGTACAGCGCGATCGGGTGGACCCACTGGCCGTAGTTCTGGAGGAGCGGGTTGAGCCCCTGACCGTCGGGCGGCGCGACCGGCAGGGTCCGGAACGGGTTCCCGTAGAAGGTCACGAGCGCGGTGAAGAACGTGAGGACCACGCCGATCGTCACGGTCACCCACGGCATGAGGTCGCGGTTCCGCGTGCGGTTGGCGATGAGCACCGCGACCCCGACGAGGGAGAGGGTCCAGGCCCAGAGCAGGAGCGAGCCCGCCTGCCCGGCCCAGAAGGCGCCGATCGTGTAGAAGGTGGACAGGTCGCGGCTCGTGTACTGCGCGACGTACTCCACCCGGAAGTCCTTGCGCAGCAGCAGGACGACGAGCGCCAGGGCGGCCACGGAGAGCGCGAGGGCGGCGGCCTTCATCCCGCCCTCCGCGCTGCGGACGGTCTCCTCGCGCCGCCCGCGGGCGCCGGCGACGCCCACGACGACGGCGTAGCCCGCGGCGACGAGCGCGACCAGGAGCGCGAAGTTACCGAGGAGAACCACGGTCCCTCCCCCGGAGCCGACGCTCCTGCCGGAGCAGCCGCAGGAGGTAGCCGCCGTAGAGCGCCGCGGTTCCGAGGTACGCGGCGACGAGGTAGGGGACGTTGGCCTTCATCGGCCCACCTCCGCGAGCTCGGCCGCGGCGCGCAGGCGGGCCACCCGCCGACGCACCGAGAGCAGGTACAGGTAGAGGAACGTGAAGGCGACGACGCCGACGAGCATGGTGACGAGCATCTGCGGCGGCAGGTCCCCGCCCTCCACGACGAACTGCGTGGGATGCTCGGACCGCCACCACCGCGCCGAGAGGTAGACGATCGGCACGTCGAGGAAGCCGACGATCCCGAGGACCGCGGAGAACCGCGCCCGACGGATCGGCTCGGGAACGTACCCCCGCAGCACGAGGTAGGAGAGGTAGATCAGCCAGAGCATGAGGAAGCTCGTGAGGCGGGGGTCCCAGGTCCAGTAGATACCCCAGACCGGCCGCCCCCACAGCGGGCCGGTGATCAGCACGGCCGTCGTGAAGACCACCCCGACCTCCGCGGAGGAGGCCGCGAGCTCGTCGAAGCGTCGCGCCCCGGTCGCCAGGAACGCGATGCTCGCCACGAAGACGACAGCGAACGCGAGGAAGCCGATCCAGGCGCTCGGGACGTGGATGTAGAAGATCCGCTGCACGGGGCCCTGGTTCGCGTCCTCCGGCGCGTACCAGAACGCCATGGCGAGCAGCACCGTGAGCGAGATCGCCGCGAGCAGCCCCCACAGGCGGCGCGTGCGGGCGGCCTCGTCGGTGTCCGGGGTCGCGAGCTCCGTCGCGGTCGATCGCAGGGTGTGCGTCTCCACGTCCCTCACCTCACTCTTCCGTCACGTGGTGGAAGGTCGCCAGGGCGACCAGCAGGAACAGGGCGTCGTAGCCGACCATGAGCAGGAGCCAGGAGAGGGTCCCCTCGCCCATGCCGCCGGCGAAGCCGGCCTCGGCCACCTTCACCGCGGCCACCATGACCGGGACCGAGACCGGCATGACGAGCAGCGGCAGGATCGCCTCGCGCCCCCGGGTGTTCACGGCCATGGCGGCGAACAGGGTTCCCACGGTGACGAGCCCGAGGGTGCCGAGGAGCGCGTCGAGCACGAGGAGCCCGAGGCCCCCGCCCGGCCGCAGCTGCAGCAGGACGATGAACAGCGGGAGGATCACGACCTCGACCGCGAACGTGAAGCCGAGGTTCGTGAGGAGCTTGCCGAGGAACACGGCCTCGCGCGGCGCCGGCGAGACGAGGAGCCCCTCGAGGCACGCGTCCTCCTTCTCGATCGCCATCGAGCGGCCCATGCCGAGCAACGCGGCGAAGAGGAAGGCCATCCACAGCACCCCGGCGGCGACGCCCTCGCGCCCCGCGCCGGCGGTGGGGAAGGCGAAGCTCGCCGTGACCACCACCAGGAGGACGAACAGGCCGACGGAGGCGACGACGTCCCTCGTCTTCGTCTCGAGCCGGAGGTCCTTGCCGGCGATGGCGAGCGCGGGACCGAGCCAGCTCATCGGCGTGCCTCCTCCCGGAGCAGGCCGAGGTAGGTCTCGGCGATGGCCTCGGATCCGGTGTCGATCGGCGTGTCCAGCGCGATCCGGCCCGCCGAGAGCACGACGAGGCGACGCGGGCCGGCCATCGCCCGCACCACGTCGTGGAGGGTGACCACGAGGGTGCGCTCCGGCGTGGCCAGCTCCTCGAGGAGCTCGGTCAGGGACGCGGCCGCGGCTTCGTCCAGGCCCGTGAAGGGCTCGTCGAGGAGGAGGATCGCGGGGTCGTGGAGGAGCGCGCGGGCGAGCGCGACGCGCTGGCGCGTTCCGCGGGAGAGGGCGCGGACCGGCCGGTCGAGCACGGGGGTGATGCCCAGGCGCTCGCCCGCGCGCTCCACGGCCTCCCGGGGGTGGCGGAGGCCGAAGAGCCTGGCGTGGAAGCGGAGGTTCTCGGCGGCGGTGAGGTCGGCGTAGAGCATCGTCTCGTGGGAGACCACGCCGATGAGGGCGCGCAGGCGGGGGCCCGCCTCGCGCATCTCGACGCCGGCGATGCGCACGCTGCCCGCGGTGGGGACGGCGAGGCCGGCGATGGTCTTGAGCAGCGTCGTCTTGCCGGCGCCGTTGGCGCCCATGACGGCGAGGAAGGAGCCCTGGGGGATCTCGAGATCCACGTGGTCCAGCGCGACCTGCGCGCCGAAGGCCTTGGTGACGCCCCGGAGCGAGATCCCGAGCGCCGGCGCGGCGTCCACCGCTCAGCCTCCCTGATCCAGCTTGGCCTCGAACTTCGAGGGGCACTTGGCGAACAGGACGTCGGCCCGGAACACGCCGTCGCGGCCCAGCTCGCCCTCCACGACGGCCTCGGCCTCGTCGCGGAGGGTGTCCGGCCGCGGCCCGCGGTAGACGACGGGGACCGTGGTGACCCCGTCCGTGACGGCGAAGCGCACGACCCCGGCGCTCGGGTCGGTGGAGATGCTGCCGTCCACGACCTGGCCGGAGATCCGGACGCGCTCGCCCGGCATCGAGCGGACCTCGGTGGGCGTGTGGTAGTAGACGACCGAGCGGGTGAACATCGTGTAGCCCACGGCCACGAGCGCACCGAGCACGGCGATGCCGAGGAGCACGAGGGGGAGGCGACTCGGTCTGCGGACGAACCCCTCGGGGGCGTCGAGCTCGGGGAAGCCGTCGGCGTCGGTGACGGTGGTCATCGCTCCGCTCCCTTCCGTCTCGACCGAGCGGGCGGGCCCGCGCGAAATCGGGCCGTTCGCGCCCTCTTCGGGTTGAATGGTCCGCCCCGTACCGAGGCTCGATATGGGTCCGCGGGCCCGGTACCGGCGGGCCGATGGTCCGGTGGCGACCCGATGGGGTCGTGCCATGGTCGCCAGCGTGAGGGTCGAGGATGATGAGGGCGTGAAGGAGGACGGCACCCGGGCGTCCGACGCCGAGCCCGGCGGGGTCGCACCTGCAACGCCGCTCGGACCGGACGACGACGTCTTCACCGAGCCGTCGGCGGCCCCTCCACGCGGTGGGCGCGCCCGCGGCATCGTCGTCGGCCTGCTCGTCCTCGGTCTCGCCCTGGGGTTCGTGTGGATCGTGCTCGGGGCCCGCGACGGCGGCGGGCTCGGGCAGGATCCCTTCGGTCGTGCGGCGCCGGACTTCGAGCTGCCCCTCCTCGGGGGCCCCGATCGCCCGGGCGCCTGGCCGTTGCCGGAGGGCGGCGGCGGGGACGGTGACCCGGGCACCCTGGCGCTCTCGGACCTCCGGGGTAAGCCGGTGGTCCTGAACTTCTGGGCCTCGTGGTGCGGCCCGTGTCGTGAGGAGGCGCCGATCCTCGCCGCGGCCGAGCCGAGGTGGCGGAAGGCGGGCGTGATCTTCCTCGGCGTGGACTCGCAGGACGCCGAGCGCGACGCGCTCGCCTTCGAGGAGGAGTTCGGGATCGGCTACCGGAGCGTCGTGGATGTGGACGGTTCGCTCGCGGCCCGGTACGGGGCGCTCGGTTTCCCCGAGACCTTCTTCATCGACGCCGACGGCGTCATCCGGGCCAAGCAGGTCGGGCCGATCGACGCGCGGACCCTCGACACGTACGTGGCTTCGATCCTGGGGTGATCCGATGCCGGTGAACTTCGAGCAGGCGCCGATCCTCCTGTTCTGGGAGACGACGAAGGCGTGCCGGCTGGCCTGTCGGCACTGCCGCGCGGAGGCCATCGCGGAGCCGATGCCCGGGCAGCTCTCGACCGAGGAGGGGATGCGCCTGATCGACGACCTCCGGGCGTTCACGCCGCGGTTCCCGGTGATCATCTTCACCGGCGGGGACCCCTTCATGCGGCCCGACCTCTTCGACCTCGCGGCCCACGCCCGCTCCTTGGGGATGCCCATCGGCTTCGCGCCGAGCGTCACGCCGCTGCTCACGCGCGAGGCGGCGGTGCGGATGCGCGAGGTCGGCGCGAAGACCGTCTCGATCAGCCTGGACGGCGCGCGGGCGGAGACCCACGAGGCCGTCCGCGGCATCGAGGGCCACTTCCGGCGGACCGAGGAGGCCGTGCGGATGCTCGTCGAGGAGGGCCACACGGTCCAGATCAACACCACCGTGATGCGGCGGAACGTGGAGGAGCTCGCCGACGTCGCCGCCCTCGTGGCGGACTGGGGCGCGCACATCTGGGAGGTGTTCTTCCTGATCCGGGTGGGTCGCGGGACGGAGCTCGAGGAGCTCTCGCCGGCGGAGAACGAGGACGTCGTCCAGTTCCTGTACGAGGCGTCGCGGTACGGGTTCATCGTCCGCACCGTCGAGGCGCCGTTCTTCCGCCGCGTCGTGGCGGAGCGACGTGAGCTCGACCCCGAGGTCGACCCCGTGGCCGCCTTCGGGCTCGGGTCGCTCTACGAGCGGCTCGTGCGTCGGCTGCGCGACCGCCTCGGCGAGCCGGGGAGCTCGCGAGCGCAGAGCGTCGGCACGAGGGACGGGAAGGGGATCCTCTTCGTGGCCCACGACGGCGACGTGTACCCGGCCGGGTTCCTCCCCGTGCGCCTCGGCAACGTCCGCCGGGACGACATCGTCCGCCTGTACCGCGAGCACCCGCTCCTCCGGGCGATCCGGGCGGCGGCGTTCGGGGGCCGGTGCGGCATCTGCCCGTACGCCGACGCGTGCGGCGGCTCGCGCGCCCGCGCCTACGCCACCTCCGGGGATCCCCTCGGGGAGGACCCCGCCTGCGCCTACGAGCCGGTCCGGGTCGCCTCGGCCTGAAGGCCCCGGACGCGCGCCGGACCCGGAGCCGGCTCGGGGCCCGAGGCGTCCGGACCGGAGGGCCCCGCGAGGGGGGGACCGGTGCCCTACCCGTGGACTCGGGCGATGCGCTGAAGTAGCCAGGGAAGGGGGTGCCCCGTGCGCCTGGAAGCCAGGGTGATGCTCTGGATGGCCGTGCTGCTCGGCGCGGCGGCGGCCATCGCCCTCGCGGTCATGGCGCGCCTCGTCACCGGTCGTCTCGAGCGGCAGTGGATCGAGGCTGGGGAGGTCGTGGCCCGGACGGCGGAGGACAGCCTCGAGGTGAGCATGCTGAACAACGCCCCCGAGGACATCCGCCGATCGGTCCGGAACGTCGAGGAGGGGCGCCTGATCGAGGCGGTGACGGTGTACCGGCGGGCCGGCACGCCGTGGGTGACGTCCAACCCGGATCTCGGCCTGTCGGAGGTCGGCCGGGCCGCCCTGATGAGCGCCATGGAGCAGAACCGGACGGTCTCCTCCTCGGGGCAGGGCATGCTCTCGGTCTTCGTCCCCATCCCGAAGCAGCCCGAGTGCGTGGGCTGCCACTCCGAGGCCTCCGAGGTCCTCGGCGCCGTCGAGGTGCGCCTGGACGAGGGCCCCTTCCAGGAGGAGCTGGTGCGCAGCGCGCGCACCTCGCTCGTGGTCGCGGGCGTGCCGCTCCTCGCCGGGATCGTCGTCTCCGTCTGGGCCCTCCGACGCAGCGTGCTCCGACCCCTCGCCGACATCGGGGAGGCGGCCCAGCGGCTGGGGGGCGGCGACCTCTCGGTTCGCCTGCCGCGCTACCGCGGATGGGAGCTCGCCGAGGTGGCCGAGACGTTCAACGAGATG
>BEHO01000004.1 GCA_002898915.1 bacterium HR12 | reverse complement strand
CGGGCACTTGATCACCCGCGCGCGCCGGTGCCCGCCCGGCTCGAGGAGCTCGTGGCCGCGGTGACGACACGCGTTGTGGAACCCGCGCAGGGCCCCATCCTCCCCGCGGACGAGCAGGATCCCCTCCTCGCCGATCCGCACGGCGCGCTGGTCGCCGGGCTCGGTGAGGCCGTCGGTCCTCCCGACGCACACCCAGCCGCCGACGAACAGGTGCTCCAGCTCCCAGGCGAAGACCTCGGGCGAGAGGTAGGCCTCGGCGGGCAGGGTCCGACTGGCCGCCAGCGAGGGCCGGAGGACCGGCTCCAGGCTCGCGGGATCGATGGGCGCGGGGCGCCGCTGCATCAGGTCATCACCCCCACCTGGACGTTCCGAACTTGAACGGTCGTTCAGACCGCTTCCGAGCGTACCAGCCCGATGCGCCCCAGGGAAGGGGCGCCGCTGACCGCGGGTCCGCCGCCTACGCCAGGTCCCCCGCGGCGAAGACCCGCTCCCCCTCGACCAGCGTGAGCTCGACCCGGGCCTCGGCGAGCTCCTCCACCGGATGCTCGAAGAGGTTCCGGTCCAGGACGACCAGGTCCGCGAGCTTGCCGACCTCGATCGACCCCGTCTCCCGGTCGAGGTGGTTCACGTACGCCGAGCCCATCGTGAAGGCCGCCAGGGCGGTAGGGAGATCCAGGCGCTCCTCGGGCAGGAAGACCTCCCGGTTCTCGACCGTGTAGGGGTAGTTCGGGGGCATGACCCGGTTCACGGCCACGTGGATCTCCTCCAGCGGGTTCGGGCTCGAGACCCCCCAGTCGCTCCCCATGGCGAGGACGGCGCCGTGGCGCACCAGGCTCCCGAACGGGTACTGCCACCGCCACCGGGGCTCGCCGAGGAAGGGGATCGTGAGGTCGTCCATCTGGGACTCGTGGGCGGCCCACAGCGGCTGGGCGTTCGCCACCGCCCCCAGTCGGCGGAAGCGCGGCAGGTCGTCCGGGTGGACGATCTGGATGTGGGCGAGGTGGTGGCGATGGTCGCTCGGCCCGTTCGCGCGGATGGCCGCCTCGATCGCGTCGAGCCCCTCCCGCACCGCGCGATCGGCGAGGGCGTGGAAGTGGACCTGGAACCCCTCGGCGTCGAGGCGGATCACGGCCTCCCGGAGGAGCTCGGGCTCCACGAACAGGATCCCGCGGTTGTCGGTGGGCTCGCCGCGCGCGTCGAGGTAGGGCTCGAGCACCGCGGCGGTGAAGTTCTCGCAGACCCCGTCGAGCATGATCTTCACGCTCGTCGCTCGGAAGCGACCCACCTGCCCTCGGGCGCGCTGCTCCCGGAGCTCGGGGATCTGCTCGAGCCCGCGGTACCGATCCCACCACAGCGCCCCCACGACCCGCGCGGTGAGCTCGCCCCGCTCCGCCACCGCGACGTACGCCTCCAGCGTCGGGTAGGAGCCGCCGACGATCGCGTCCTGCCAGGCCGTGATGCCGAGCGAGTGCAGGTAGCGCTGGGCCTCCAGGAGCCCGCGCTCCCACTCCTCCTGGGTCGGCTCCGGCGCAAGGTCCCCCACGAGGCGCATGGCGCCCTCCTGCAGGGTCCCCACGGGCTCCCCGAGCTCGTCCCGCTCGATGCGTCCGTCCGGCGGGTCCGGCGTCTCGCGCGTGATGCCGGCGAGCTTCAGCGCCACCGAGTTCACCCAGGCGCTGTGCCCGTCGCGGCTGGGGAGGAAGACGGGACGGTCCGGCACGAGCTCGTCGAGGATCTCCTTCGTGGGCACGCCCCCCGGGAAGACGTCCATCGCCCAGCCCCCGCCGAGGATCCACTCCGCCTCCGGGTGCGCCGCCGCGTAGGCGCGGATCGCCTCCCGGTACTCGTCGAGACCGTGCAGGTCGAGGAGCTCGCACTGGAGCATCTCGACGCCGGCGGACGGCGGGTGCACGTGGGCGTCTTGGAACCCCGGCAGGAGCATCCGACCGGCGAGGTCGATCACCTCGGTGCGGGGACCGACCAGCTCCCGGATCTCGGCGTCGGTCCCCACCGCGACGATCCTGCCATCGCGGACGGCCACGGCCCGAGCCCATCGGCGCGCGGCATCCACCGTGTACACGGCCCCGTTCACCAGGGCGAGGTCGGCTGGTGCACTCATCGTCGGCTTCCTTTCCGGATGGGTCCCGGGTAGCGTATCCCTCGCGATCCACGAGCGGGAGGGGCTGGGATGCAGGGACGACGCGCGGTGTCCGTCCTCCTGGCGCTCGTGGTCGGGTGGCTCCCCCGCCCCGAGGCGGCCGGTGCCGCGGAGCCGGTCCGCCTTCGGGTGATGACCTTCAACATCTGGTACGGGGCGACGGCCACCGACCTCGGCCAGGTCATCGAGGCCATCCGGGCCGCCGGCGCCGACGTCGTGGGCCTCCAGGAGCCGTACGCGCGCCTGCGACGCATCGCCCGCGCCCTGGGGTTCCACGCCGCGCCTCGGATGCACGTGATCTCGCGGTACCCGATCCTCGAGCCGGAAGGGAGCGACGGGTGGTGGGCGTACCTCTGGCTCGGTCCGGGGCGCGTCGCGGCGATCGCGAACACGCACCTGTCCTGCTGCCCCTACACGCCCTACCGGATCGTCCACCGGGGGATCGACCGCGAGCGTGCCCTCGAGATCGAGACCAACACGCGCCTCCGGCAGATCGCGCGGCACCTCGACGCGCTCGGCGGCGTGCTGGACGCGGGCATCCCCACCTTCTTCACCGGGGACTTCAACGCCCCCTCGTGGCGCGACTGGACCCGGGAGGCGGTGGACGCCCGAGGGCTCCCCTACCCCGTCCGATGGCCCGTCTCGCTCGCGATGGAGGCGGCCGGCTTCGTCGACCCCTACCGCGTCCTGCACCCCGACCCGGTGGCCGATCCGGGCTTCACCTGGACCCCCGGCTTTCCCGCTCCGTACGTCTCCGACCGCGAGGTCCACGACCGCATCGACTTCGTCTGGGCCGCGGGAGCGCGACCCATGCGGAGCCAGGTCGTCGGGGAATCCCGGGCGAACGCCGACGTCGTCGTGCGGCCCTGGCCGAGCGACCACCGGGCCGTCGTCACGACGTTCGACGTCGAGCCCGTCGAGCCGCCGACGTTCGTCGCGTCGAACCGCGAGCGCTCCAGGCTCGGCGGCTCCCTCCCGGTCTGGTTCCACGGAACGGGAGCCGATCGGATCGCACTCGTCCCGAGCGGGGCGCCCGAGCCCGTCGCCGAGCGCGCCGTCGCCGCCGAGGCGGACGGTCGGATCACCTTCCCGACGGAGGGCCTGGCGCAGGGCGCCTACGACCTGCTCCTGCTCGACGGATCCGGCGGCGAGCTGGCCCGGGACCGGGTGGTGCTGGTCGAGGCGGATCAGCCGCCGGTCCTGCGGCTCGCGGACCGGACGCTCCAGGGCGACCAGCCGCTCCGGGTCTCGTGGGCGTTCGCCCCCGGCAACCGCTTCGACTGGCTCGGCGTCTACCGGGCCGGCGTCGACCCGAAACGGGGGCGTCTCCTCGCCTGGCGGTACACGAGGGGGACGATCGAGGGTGAGACCCGCCTCGCCGGGGGCGTGCGCGGCTCCGCCGGCTGGCCCCTGCCGACCGGGCGATACGAGCTGCACCTGTGCCTGGACGACAGCTACCGGTGCCGGACGAGCGTCCCGTTCCGCGTGCTCGCGTGACCGGGGGCGGGCTCCCGGCTCCCGGCCCGCCTCACCGGAACGCGTCGGCGCCAGCCTGGATGAGCCGCAGGACCGCGAGGCCGAAGGCCGTCAGGGCGAGGACGATGGCGAGGGCCACGAAGAGCAGCAGGAGCCCGTACTCCGTGGCGACCGCACCACGCTCCGACGGCCATCCTCCGCGGTTCCGGAGGGGCCCGAGACGCTTGGCCAGAGTCCTCCTCACCCTCCCAACGCTAGGTCGGCGACGGCCGGGCGCGGTATCCCCCGACCGTCCGGAACCGGGAGGCTAGGCCCTCCGGCACCCGCGACCGCCCTCCCCGACGGATGGCGGGGGGCCGCTGGCCGGACGGTACAGTCGGTCCGCGCGTCGGACGATAGTCGGGACGGAGGGCGAGTGGATGGCTCGAGGACGACCGGGATCCCGCGGCGCCCCGCCCCCGCGCCCGTCCCGGACGGGTGGGCGGGGGAAGGGGCCGGACCAGACCCGCGCGGTCCGAGCCTGGGCGATCCTCGGGGGTGGCGCCATCGCCTTCCTGCTGCTCCTCCGCCTCGCGAGCGGGCTGCTCCGCGGCGGGGAGGGGACGATGCCCGCGCCGAGCGGCCCGACGGGCCCGACCGCGACCGGCGCCGCGCCCTTCGCCTCCCCTCCCCCTGAGGGGACGGTGACGGCGACCTTCCCTCGGGCGGTCTTCGGCACGCGGCTCGAGCTCAAGGTCGTGGGCCTCGGCGATGACCCCAGCGTCTGCGTGGCGGAGGGGATCCGGGTCGGGGACGACGTGAAGAGCGTCTACCACCACGGCTGCGACGACGCCGAGGAGATCGATCGCGCCTACTTCCTCGTCCGGGTGACGAACACGTCCGCCGGCCGCGTCCCCGTGGGCGTGGACGGGTTCACCGTGGTGGACGCCGCCGGCGAGGAGCACGAGGCTCTGGCTGCCCCGCCCGTCGGCGCGCCCGCCACCCGGTTCTTCCCCCTCGAGCTCGTCCTCGGCCCCGGCGCCAGCATCACCCGCTGGGTGACGATCGACGGCTCGGACGGAGATCGCCCCGAGCGCCTGATCTACCGCGACGGTCCCGAGCGCCTGGAGATCCGCTTCCGGGGCGCCTGGGTCTGAGCGTGGTGTCGGAGGGGGTGTCTGAGTTCACCAGATAGTGGACACCTGTGTCGGAGCATCGTGGACACCTGTGAAGGGGGTCCGCGATGGATCTGGCACGGTACGTGGTGGACGCCGTGGTGCTCGAGGGACGGAGCTACCGGGAGGTGGCCCGCGCCCACGGCGTGTCCAAGAGCTGGGTCGGCAAGCTCGTCGCCCGGTACCGGGCGGGCGGCTACGGGGCGATCGCGCCGCGTTCGCGGGCGCCCAAGCGGATCCCCCACCGCACCCCCGATGAGCTCGAGGACGAGATCGTGGCCCTGCGCAAGGCGCTCCTGGAGCTCGGGGTCGATGCGGGCGCGGAGACGATCCACCACCACCTGAGCGCCCGCCACGCCCGCGTCCCCTCGGTGTCCACGATCTGGCGGGTGCTCCGCCGGCGGGGCTTCATCACCCCCCAGCCGCACAAGCGGCCCCGCAGCTCGTGGATCCGCTTCGAGGCGCGGCTGCCGAACGAGTGCTGGCAGTCCGACGTCACGCACTGGCGCCTGGCCGGCGGGACCGGGGTGGAGATCGTGAACTTCCTCGACGACCACTCCCGGCTGGCGATCGCCTCCCGGGTGCTCGCGGTGGCGACGGCGCCGGAGGTCCTGGAGGTCTTCCGCGAGGCGGGCGCGACCTGGGGGTTCCCCGCCGCCCTGCTCACCGACAACGGCTGCGTCTACACGACCTGGCACCGGGGAGGTCCCAACGTGATGCAGGCCGAGCTGCTCGCCCTGGGGATCGACTACCGCCACTCCCGCCCGTACCACCCGCAGACCTGCGGCAAGGTCGAGCGGTTCCACCAGACGCTGAAGCGGTGGTTGGCCCGCCAGCCGAGGGCCCGCACGATCGGGGAGCTGCAGGCCCAGGTGGACCGGTTCGTCGCCTACTACAACGACGTCCGCCCGCACCGGGCGGTGGGCCGCAGGCCCCCCAGGGCCGCCTTCGACGCTCGGGACAAGGCCCGGCCCTCGGGTCCGCAGATCCGGGTCCCGGCCGGCGTGCGGGTCCGCCGCGATCGGATCGACAAGGGCGGGAAGGTCACGCTGCGCCACGGTGCACGCCTGCACCACATCGGCGTGGGCCACGCCCACAAGGGCGAGCGGGTGATCCTGCTGGTCGACGGCCTCGACGTCAGGGTGCTGTCCGAGGGCGGCGAGCTGCTCCGGCACCTCACGCTCGATCCCACCCGGGACTACCAGCCCCAGGGGTGACCGAGCGTGGCTACGATGTCCCGAGACATCCGTCCACGATGCCCCGACACATCACAGTGGTGTCGGAGGGGGGATTTGAACCCCCACGGGCTATGCGCCCACTAGGCCCTCAACCTAGCGCGTCTACCAAGTTCCGCCACTCCGACGTCCGCCCTCATCGTACCAACGCTCGCCGGGGGCCCGGCTACTTCCAGCGCCAGGACAGCCACATCACCGACAGCCCGAAGATGATGGCCGTCGCCACGGTGATCTTGTCCAGGCGCCGTTCGAGCGCCGTCCCGCCGGCCAGGCTCGTGGAGCCCCCGAACATGTCCGAGAGCCCGCTGCCTCGGCCGGAGTGCAGGAGGATGAACACGATGAGGAACAGGGAGCTCAGGACGGTGAGCACGATCGCGATCACGTTCAGCATGGGGCTCCCAGTCTACCCGGCCGAGGGGCCCGCGCTCGGGGTCGCCTCCTCGGCCCCCTCGTCGATGACCGCCCGGTCGGGCAGCGGGAAGTGGCAGGCCACGACCTGGCCCGGGCGCATCGGCTCCAGCGTCGGCTCCACCTCGCTGCAGATCGGGAACTGGGCGCTCGGGCACCGGGGATGGAACCGGCACCCCGAGGGCGGGTCGATCGGCGAGGGCACGTCGCCCTCGAGGATGATCCGCTTCTTGTGGGCCGCGAGGCGCGGGTCCGGGATGGGGACGGCTGACAGCAGCGCCCCGGTGTAGGGGTGCTTGGGGTTCCGGTACAGGGTCCCGCCGGGCGCCATCTCCACGATCTTCCCCAGGTACATCACGGCGACCCGGTCCGAGACGTGCTTCACGACCGAGAGGTCGTGGGCGATGAACAGGTAGGTCAGGTTGAACTCCTCCTGGAGGTCCTCCAGGAGGTTCAGGATCTGCGCTTGGATCGAGACGTCGAGGGCCGAGACTGGCTCGTCGCAGACGATGAGCTTGGGGCGGAGGGCGAGCGCCCGGGCCACGCCGATCCGCTGCCGCTGGCCGCCCGAGAACTCGTGGGGGTAGCGGTTGTAATGCTCGGGGTTCAGGCCGACGAGCTCCATGAGCTGCTGAACCTCGGCCTTGATCCGGTCCCTCGGCACGGTCTTGTGCAACCGGAACGGCTCGGAGATGATCGAACCGACCGTGCGGCGCGGGTTCAGCGACGCGAACGGGTCCTGGAAGATCATCTGCATGTGCCGGCGGAGCTCCCGCAGCTCGCGTCCCTTGAGCCGCGTGATGTCCCGGCCCTCGAACTCGATGGTGCCCTCGGTCGGATCGTACAGGCGCATGATCACGCGGGCGAGCGTGGACTTGCCGCACCCCGTCTCCCCGACGAGCCCCAGCGTCTCGCCCGGGTAGATGTCGAGATCCACGCCGTCCACCGCGTGGACGTTCCCGATCCGCCGCTGGAAGATGATGCCCCGGGTGATCGGGAAGTACTTCTTCACCCCCCGGAGCCGGACCAGCGGCGTCCTGGCCTCCTCGGTCCCGGGCATCGCACGCTCCCCGACCTGCACGCTCATGAGCGGGTCGCCACCTCCTCGGCGAAGATCCGCCGCTTCTCCTCGAGGGGCAGGTGGCAGGCGGCGGCATGGTGACCGTCGACCGGCAGGAGCTCCGGCACCTCCGTCCGGCAGCGGTCGAAGGCGTACGGGCACCGGGGGTGGAAGGCGCAGCCCGGCGGCACGAAGATGAGCGAGGGCGGCAGGCCCTTGATCGGCCGGAGGCGCCCCTTGCTCTCCTCGTCGAGCCGGGTGATCGAGCCGAGCAGCCCCCACGTGTACGGGTGGTGGGGGCCGTAGTAGATGTCCTCGGCCGTGCCGTACTCGACGATCTTCCCGGCGTACATCACCTGGATGTGGTCGCAGTGCTCCGCCACCACCCCGAGGTCGTGGGTGATGATGACCACGGCCGCGTTGAACTCCTCCCGCAGGCGATCGATCAGGTCGAGGATCTGCGCCTGGACCGTCACGTCGAGGGCCGTCGTCGGCTCGTCGGCGATGAGCAGGTCGGGGTTCAGGGCGAGGGCCATCGCGATCATCGCCCGTTGCCGCATGCCGCCCGAGAACTCGTGCGGGTACTGGCGGGCCCGTTCCTCCGGTCGGGGGATCCCGACCCGCCGCAGCATCTCCACCGCCTGCTCGAAGGCCTCCTTCTTCGAGACCCGCTGGTGGGCGCGGATCGCCTCGGCGATCTGGTCCCCCACCTTGTAGAAGGGGTGGAGCGAGGTCATCGGGTCCTGGAAGATCATGGAGATCCTCGCGCCGCGGATGTGCCGCATCTCCTCCGCCGGCAGCTTCAGCAGGTCCTGGCCCTGGAACAGGACCTCCCCCTCGATGATGGCCTCCCGGCGGGAGATGAGCCCCATGACGGTCAGGAAGGAGACCGATTTCCCCGACCACGACTCCCCGACCACGCCGGGGGTCTCGCACGGCATGATCTGGAAGGAGATGCCGTCCACCGCCAGCACGAGCCCGTCGTCCGTCGGGAAGTGGACCTTCAGGTTCCGGACCTCGAGCAGCGGCTCAGCCACGGTTCCGCCTCCCACACGCTCGCCGCGACCTCACGTGTACCGGACCCGCGGGTCGAGGAACGCGTACACGATATCCACTATCAGGTTCGCGAGCGTCACGGCGAACGCCGCGATCATCGTGACGTCCAAGATAGCGTAGAGGTCCCCGGAGAAGACGCTCTGCACGGCGTAGTTCCCCAGGCCCTGGAGGTTGAACACGGTCTCGGTGATGAGCGCTCCGCCGAGGAGCCCGCCGAGGTCGAGCCCCAGCATCGTGACCACCGGGGTGAGGCTGGCCCGGAGCCCGTGCTTGCCCACGACGGCCCGCTCCGGGAGCCCCTTGGCCCGGGCGGTGCGGATGTAGTCCTCCCCCATCACCTCGATGAGGTTCCCCCGCGTCATCCGGGCGTAGAACGCGGCGAAGGCCAGCGCGAGGACGCTCCAGGGCATGATCATGTGGACGAACCAGGTGCCGATCCCGTACTTGGTGATCGAGTAGAAGCCGGTCCCCGGCAGCCACCCCAGCTGGAACCAGAACACGTAGAGCATCACGGGCCCCAGGAAGAACACCGGCGTCGACACCCCGAACAGCGCGAACCCCATCGCCAACCGGTCGAAGATCGACCGGGGGCGCAGGGCCGAGAGGATCCCGATCGGCACGCCCACCATGAGCCAGAGCAGGGCCGCCCCCAGGGCGAGCTGGAGGGTCACGAGGAACCGCTCGTAGATGATGGGCTTCAGCGCGGAGCGGGTGTTGAAGGAGAAGCCGAGCCCCGGCCACCCGTACTCGTCGCCGAGGAAGACCCGCTTCACGAACAGCGCGTACTGGACGAGGACCGGCTTGTCCAGCCCGAACTGCCGACGTACCTCCGCGACGAGCTCGGGTGTCGGCTGCTTCCCGGCGAAGAGCACCTCGGGACGCACGGGCGGCATGACGAAGAAGATCAGGTACGTGAGGAAGGTGATCAGCAGCAGGGTCACCAGGACCCACAGCAACCGCCGCACGATGTACCTGATCACCGGCCCAGTGTATCCCCGGGGAGGTGGGAGGGGGCCCCGATCCCGGGGCCCCCTCCGCTCCGATCGTCAGACCTGCGCCACCTCGTCCATCGTCAGGCCGTTGTTCACGGCCGTCCTGGAGTAGGCCGTCCACCCCGCGGACTGGTCGTACTCCCAGGCCACCACGGTGTCCGCGAGCACGGTGTTCTGGGAGCCCCAGCGGTACGGGACCCAGGGGACGATCTCCTCCATGATCTTGCGGTCGAGCGCCGCCCAGCACGCGTTGTACTCGGGGCCGAACGGCTTGGCGACGCAGGCCTCCATGTCGGCGTCCACGTTCGGCAGCGGGTTCTTCCCGTTGTCCGTGGCCGCCTTCCAGGCCTCGTAGACCTCGTCGCCGCACTCCTTGGCGAGCTCAGCGTCGAGCCCGATGTTGGAGTAGTTGACGGCTCCCTCGCAGGAGAGGCCGGCCGTGCTGAACAGGAAGTAGTCGAACCCGAAGGGGCTCGCGTAGTCCTTCCCCCAGCCGGCGTTCGCCGCGATCGGGATCAGGTTGCTCATGGTCTGGATGGTGGTGTACGCCGTCCCGACGTCGAGCTCGCGGACCTTCAGGTTGATGCCGATCTGCTTCAGGTTCTCGGTCAGGATCGGCGTGTACTCGGTCCACGGCTCGTAGTTCCGGTTGATCATCAGGACGTTGTCGCAGACCGGGTCGTCGCAGACCCCATCGCCGTCGGAGTCGTACTTCGACTGCCGCATCTCCTCCTTGGCGAGCTCCACGTCGCCGGCGTGGTTCGGCGTGGCGTAGGGGTCGTAGTCCGCGAGGTCCGGAAGGACCGTGGGCGGCTCGATCGTCGTCGCGATCTCGCCGGTCGTCGGCCCGCCCGTCGCCTGGAGCATGGCCGCCTTGTCCACGACGTAGTTCACGGCCTTCCGCACGTGGATGTCGTCGAAGGGCGGCACGATGAGGTTCATCGTGATGTACCACGTGCGGTCGCCCGAGTTCGTCTTCAGGTTGTCCTTCAGGTCGGGGTTGGTCAGGTACTGCTGCAGGATGGCGGCCGGCGGGGCGCCGTGGGCGATGTCGATCTCGCCGTTCAGCACCCGGTTGTAGATGTCGTCCAGGTTCGTGTTGATGACGTAGGACCAGCCGTCGATGTAGTTCTTCCGGTTCTCGTCGGTGGACTGGTCGTAGTTGGGGTTGCGGACCACGTACATGAACTTGTCCGGGTCGTAGCCCTTGATCGGCTCCAGGGTGTCGCAGGAGCTGATGTCGAGCTCGTCCGACCCGAGGAGCATGTACGGGCCGTTCGACATCACGTAGCGCCCGTACTCACCGGCTTTGTCGAAGCAGCCCGCCACCTCCGGCGGGACCGGGGCCGCCGCCGGCTGCGCCAGCCGGTACAGGAAGTCGCCGGTCGGCCGCTCGAGGTGGAAGATGATCGTCTTCTCGTCGGGCGTCTCGATCCCCTCGATCGGGTCGTCCTGCGACTTGCCCTCGCAGTCCATCCCCACGATCGTCCCGCAGTAGTAGTTGCCGTACTGCGCGATGAGGGACTTCGTGTTGATGCGCTGGAAGGCGAAGGCCACGTCCTGCGACGTCACCGGTCGGTTGAGCGGCGGCTGCCACATCACGCCGTCCTTCAGCGTGAACTTGATCGTCAGCCCGTCCGCCGAGACCTCCCCGAGATCCGTCGCGAGGTCGGGTACCGGCTCGTTCCCGCCCTTCTCACCCGGCAGCCACGGGTAGCTCACGAGCCCTCGCAGCAGGAAGTTCCCGTAGATGGCCCACGCGGTCCCGAGGTACTCGCCCGTCGGGTCGAACGCGTTCGTGAACCCGAAGTCCGTGGTCTCCTCGCGGAGGATCCCGCCGGTCGGGATCTCGCCCGTGGCCGTCGGTCCCGTCGGGCCCGTCTCGGTCGGCTCCTCACCCCGCGCGCACGCCGCCGCGACGAGCGCGAGCGAGGCGAGCAGCGCGACCAGCGTCACGTGTCGCTTCACCCATGCACCCCCTTCGTTCCGCTCGGACCTGTCGGAGAACCCGTCATGTCCTCGTGCCTCCCCCCTTCCTTGCTATCCGGTCACCTGCGTCCGCGGGTCCAGCGCGTCGCGGAGTCCGTCGCCCACGAGGTTGAACGCGAGCGTCGTCAGGACGAGCGCCATCCCCGGGAAGAACAGCATCCACCACGCGACCGTGTACAGCTGCCCCCTGGCGGCGTCGGAGATCATCCGTCCCCAGGAGGGCGTCGTCGGCGGGATCCCCACGCCGAGGAACGAGAGCGCCGCCTCGAACAGGATGTTGCTGGGGATGATCAGCGTCCCGTACACGATGATGGGCGCGGCGAGGTTCGGCAGGACGTCTCGGAGGAGGATCCGCCCGGTGCTCGCCCCCATCGCCCTGGCCGCCTCGATGAACTCCTTGTTCCGGATCGTGAGGACCTGGCCCCGGACGATCCGGCCGATGTAGGGCCAGGTGAAGAGGGCGATGATGGCGGTCACCAGGGAGATCCCGGGCTGGATCAACCCGCCGAGGCAGCCCTCGGCCTTGATCGAGCACGCCGCGGCGATCCCGATCGAGAAGAGCAGCACCGGGAGCGAGAGCGTGAGGTCGATGGCCCGCGAGATCACGGTGTCCACCCACCCGCCGAGGTACCCGGCCAGCGATCCGAGGAGGATGCCGAGGACGACGGCGAACCCCGTGGAGAGGAGCGCCACGAGGAGCGAGGTCCGCGCCCCGTAGATCGTCCGCACGAATACGTCCCTGCCCGAGGTATCCACCCCGAACCAGAACTCGGCGCTGGGGCCGACCTTCGGCAGGCCGATCTCGTTGAGGGTGTCTCGGAACAGGGCGTTCGGGTCGTGGTGGACGAGGTCGCGCGCGATGAGCGGCGCCGTGATCGCCAGAGCCGCGAGGAGGACCAGGAAGACGCCCGCGCCGAGGGCGACCCGGTCCCTGCGGAAGCGCATCCAGAAGATCTGCCAGGGCGACCGGCCGACGATGGTGCTCGGCCGGTCGCCTCCACCCGGCGCCGCTACCGACCCCGCGATGCCCTCGTCCGCCACCTGACCCGATCCGGCTCCCGCGTCGTTGCGCCGAAGTTTACCCGCGGATGTCGGCGCCCTGCTGCGCATCCGTCCGATATACGCGGCCGCGCCGTCTCGGGGATTGGGTGCCGGGGTCGCCTATGTGTACCGGACCCGGGGGTCGAGGAAGGCGTACAGGATATCCACGACGAAGTTGGCGACCACGATGAAGAAGGCCCCCACCAGGGTCACGCCCATCACCGCGGGGAAGTCCGCCGCGTAGAGGGACACGATGGCGTACTGGCCGAGCCCCGGCAGCTGGAAGACGGACTCCGTGATGACCGCCCCCCCGAGCAGGAAGGCCACGTCCATGCCGAACATCGTGACCACCGGGGTGAGGGCCGCCCGGAGCCCGTGGCGGAAGATCACCCGGTGTTCGGGGATCCCCTTGGCCCGAGCGGTCCGGATGTAGTCCTCGCCCATCGTCTCGATCAGGTTCCCGCGGGTCATCCGGGAGTAGAAGGCGGCCGAGGTGATCGCCAGCGAGAACCACGGCAGCACGAAGTAGCCCTCGAACACCGATCGCAGCACGGACTGCCCCTTCGGGAGGCCGGCCGTCGGCAGCCAGCCCAACCAGAAGTGGAAGACGTACAGGAGCACCAGGCCGAGCCAGAAGATGGGCGCCGAGACGCCCACGAGGGCGAAGATCATCGCGGCGCGGTCGAGCAGGCTGCCCCGCCGGATCGCCGAGATGACGCCGATGGGGATCCCGATGGCGAGCCAGAGGAGGGCCGCCCCGATGGTGAGGGCGATCGTCACCGGCAGCCGCCCCAGGATCTGCTCCTTCACCGAGGTCTGGTTCCGGTAGGAGAAGTAGACCTTCTCGTTGAGGAACAGGCCGGGCCAGGGGATCATCCCCGAGGCGAACCGCCAGTACTGGACCCACAGCGGCCGGTCCAGGCCGAAGTTCTCCCGCACCTGGGCGACGAGCTCGGGGCTCGGGTGCCGCCCCACGGCGCGCGCGATCGGGTCGCCGGCCGGGAGCTTCACGAACACGAGGAACGTGAACATCGACACGACCACCAGGACGACCACCAGGAAGAGCGTCCTTCGGATCATGTAGCGGATCACGCTTCCCCCTCCGGCGGAGCGGGGGCCGGCGTGGGCCGGCCCCCTCCTTCCTCTCCTGCTGCTCTCCTACTGCGCCTCGGGCCGGATCGCGACCTGCTCGTACGCCATCTGGTTGTCGAAGAGGCAGTACGTGTAGTTCACGACGCGGCTGGAGATGATCTGCTCGACGTTGCTCCAGATCAGCGGGACGATCGGGACCACGTCCTCCATGAGGATCTTCTCCGCCTCGGCCCAGCACTGGACGCGCTCGTCGCCAGTCTTCGACGCGCACTCCTCGATCTTCTCGTCCAGGCCCGGGACCTCGGTCACCTCGTACCCGTACTTCTTCAGCTGCTCCGGGTCCGCCCCGACCATCGAGTAGTTCGTGTTGTACTGGTCGAGGATGCTCGGCCCGTACATCGGGAAGAAGTAGAACGTGTACGCGTCCGGGTAGTCCTGGAGCCAGCCCGCGAAGACGCTGAACGGGATGTGGTTCTTCGGGTCGAAGATCTTCCCGTAGGCGGTCGAGTTGTCGAAGTTCTTCACGTCCAGCTCGATGCCGATCGCCGCCAGGTTCTGCGCGATGAGCTGGTGCTGCGCCTCCGCGACCCGACCCACGACGCCGATCGAGAGCACGCCCTTGCACTCCGGCGCGTCGCAGATCCCGTCCTTGTTCGTGTCGTACTTCGACTGCGCCATCTCCTGCTTCGCGAGCTCGAGCCCCTCGGGCGAGTCCGCCCCCTCGTGGTTCGGGGTCGCGTACGGGTCGTACCCCTCGAGGAGGTTGCCGAGCAGCCCGGGCGGCGTGTAGTAGCCGGCGATCTCACCGGAGGCTTCGCCGCCGGACAGCCGGCGCCACCCCTCCTTGTTGATCGCGTAGTTCACCGCCTTGCGCACGTGGATGTCGTCGAAGGGCGGCACGGCCAGGTTCATGGAGATGTAGTAGTTGCCCGAGCCGGGCTCCACGAAGTACTGGTCCTGCAGCTCCGGGTCCTGCGAGAACTTCCGGGCCGTCTGCGCCGACACCCCGTTCGTGAAGATGTGGTCGATCTCGTCGTTGGCGACCTTCTCCTCGGCGACCTCCTGGTCGCAGCCGGGGCAGATCTCGACGCTGATCGCGTCCACGTACGCCGGTCGCAGATCGTCCTGGTCATCGGCGACCCACGACGGGTTCCGCACGAGGGAGATCAGCTTGTCGGGCTGGTACCCCGCCACCGGCTCCTGCTCCTTCGGCGGGAGCGAGAAGTCCAGCTCCTCCGAGCCCTCGAACATGTACGGACCGGACGCCACGAGGAACCGCCCGTAGTCGTCGTC
>BEHO01000003.1 GCA_002898915.1 bacterium HR12 | reverse complement strand
GGTCCTCTCGGGCAACCGGAACTTCGAGGGGAGGATCCACCCCCTCGTGCGCGCGAGCTACCTCGCCTCCCCGCCGCTCGTCGTCGCCTACGCACTGGCGGGGACGGTGCGGGTGAACCTCGCGACCGACCCGATCGGGACGGCCCGGGACGGTCGTCCGGTGTACCTGCGCGACCTGTGGCCGGATCCCGAGGAGGTGCGACGCGCCATGGCCGAGGTGGTCACGCCGGAGCGCTTCCGCCGTGAGTACGCGCGCATCTCCGAGGGCGACGAGCGGTGGCGGTCGCTTCCGACCCCCTCCGGTCCGGTCTACGCCTGGGACCCGGACTCGACCTACGTGCGGGAGCCGCCGTACTTCGAGGACCTCCGCTCAGCCGAGCCCGGCGACCTCGTCGGGGCGCGGTGCCTCGTCCTGCTCGGGGACTCGGTCACCACCGACCACATCTCGCCGGCCGGCGCGATCCGGCCGGACTCCCCGGCCGGCCGCTACCTGATCGAGCACGGGGTCGCGCCTCGCGACTTCAACTCCTACGGAGCCCGGCGCGGGAACCACGAGGTGATGGTCCGCGGCACCTTCGGGAACGTGCGGCTGCGCAACGCGCTGGTCCCGGACGCCGAGGGACCGTGGACGGTGCACCTGCCCGACGGAGAGCGGATGAGCATCTACGACGCGGCCATGCGCTACCGCGAGGAGGGCGTCCCGCTCGTCGTCATCGCCGGCAAGGAGTACGGCTCCGGGTCGAGCCGGGACTGGGCGGCGAAGGGGCCCGCGCTCCTCGGGGTGCGTGCGGTGATCGCGGAGAGCTTCGAGCGGATCCACCGCTCGAACCTCGTCGGCATGGGCATCCTGCCGCTGCAGTTCCGCGGGGGGGACTCGGCGAGCTCGCTCGGCCTCACGGGGCGGGAGACCTTCGACGTGATCGGGCTGGCCGGGGGGCTCGCTCCGGGCCAGGAGGCGACGGTCCGCGCACGCTCGGAGGACGGCGGAGAGATCGTCTTCCCGGTGACGGTCCGGGTCGACCAGCCGGCAGAGGTGGAGTACCTCCGCGACGGCGGGATCCTCCGCATGGTCTTCCGGCAGCTCCTCGCGGGCTGACTCAGGGGGCGGGCGCGCCCCGACCGGCGCCCGACCGGGTCCGCCGACCACCCCACCGCTCGCTCCAGCGCGCCATCTCCGCGATGATCGGAGCGAGGTCCCGGCCGCGCTCCGTGAGCGAGTACTCGACCCGGGCGGGGATCTCCGCGTACTGGCGCCGGGTGACGATGCCGGCCCGCTCGAGCTCCTTCAGGCGCACCGAGAGCACCCGGTCGGTGATGCCCGGCACCGCGTGGAGGATCTCCGTGTAGCGGCGGGGCCCTTCGAGGAGCGCCCAGAGGATGAACCCGGTCCACTTCCGCCCGAGCAGCTCGAGGGCCGCGGTGGCGGGGCAGGCGCCCTCGCCCGCGGTCCCCTTCTCGAGCCTGCCCACGGTCGTCCGTCCGCGCATCTCCGGGAAGCCTACGCCCTCGGCGTTCGGGCCGCCAGGTCCCGGCGGCATCTGGAAATCATGTTACTATCCCAAAAGAAGCAGCGGTCCGGGTGTAAGCATGGCGGAGGAGGTGGATGCGATGAGCGATGTCGCGGGCATGCTCCTGCTGGTAGGCAGGATCGTGCTGTCCTCGTTCTTCTTCTTCTCGGCGTCGTTCCATCTGTTCCAGAGCGCGCAGGCCGAGGGGTACGCGAAGTCGGCCGGGTTCCCCTGGCCGAAGGTGGCGGGTTGGCCCTCCGGGCTGTACCTGCTCGCGGCCGCGACGTCGGTCTCGCTGGGGATCTGGCCCGACCTCGGGGCGCTCCTCATGGGCCTGTGGGTCATCCCGACGGCCCTGTGGTTCCACGCGTTCTGGAAGGTGGACGACCCGATGCAGCGGATGAACCAGGCGCAGGCGTTCTGGCGGAACGTCACCTTCCTCGGCACCGCCATCGCGCTCTTCGCGGTCTTCGCGGGGCTCGGCGACGCGGTGCCGTTCACGGTCACGGGACCGCTGTTCCGGTTCTGAGGCCTGAGGACCGGCGGGTCGCTCCGTCACGCGCGAGGTTCGGACGGGGCGGCCCGCCAATCGTAGGGGCTCGTGAACCGGGCCAGCATCTCCATGTAGTTCGCCCGGGCGTACGCGGCGGGGTCGGGCACGTTGATCTGGGCGAGGCTGCCCTTGGCCTGGCGGACCGAGTGGTACTCGCGCTCCTCCAGCCAGGCGGCGATGCCCTGAACCACGGTCCGGGCGTGCTCGGGCCCGTGACGGAAGAGGGCGCTCGCCATCATCGTGACGTCGGCGCCGGCGAGGATCAGCTTCACCGCGTCCTCGGCGGTGTGGCACCCGGTCGTCGCGGCGAGGGAGGCGCGGACCCGGCCGTAGAGGATCGCGATCCAGCGCAGGGGCAGGCGGAGCTCGTCGGAGGTCGAGAGACGGAGCGTGGGCAGCGGCTCCAGGGTGTCGAGGTCGATGTCGGGCTGCAGGAAGCGGTTGAACAGGACGAGCCCGTCGGCGCCGGCCTCGACCAGCCGTCGCGCCATGTTCGGGATCGAGCTGAAGAAGGGGCCGATCTTCACCGCGAGGGGAATCGTCACCGCCTCGCGCACCGCGCGGACGAGGTCCAGGTACCGACGCTCGACCTGCTCGCCCGTCTCCTCGGGGTCGGCCGCGATGTAGTAGACGTTGAGCTCCAGGGCGTCGGCGCCCGCCTCCTGGATCAGCCGCGCGTACCGGACCCAGCCGCCGGTCGAGACGCCGTTCAGGCTCCCGATGACGGGGATCTCGAGCTCGCGCTTGGACGCCTCGAGGTGCCGGAGGTAGGCGTCCGGCCCCACGTTGTACTCCTCGAGGTCCGGCAGGTAGGTCGTCGCCTCGGCGAAGCTCTCGGCGCCGTGTTCGAGCACGCGGTGGATCTGGATCTCCTCGTGCACGATCTGCTCCTCGAACAGCGACTGGAACACGACGGCGGCGATCCCCGCGTCCTGGAGGCGCTTGAGGTTGTCGATCCGGGAGGAGAGCGTGGAGGCGGCGGCCACCACGGGGTTCCGGAGATCGAGCCCCAGGTACCGGGTGCGGAGGTCGACGCTCACGGCTCCGCCTCCTCGACCTCGCCGCCCCCGCGGCGCCGGCCGTCCAGGACGGGGGCGGGGACCCGGCGCACGAGCTGGGCGAGCTGCTCGTACAGGCGCCAGCGCTCCTCCGCGTCGGCCTGGGCGAGCGCCTGGAGGCGCTCGAACTCCTCGGGCCGGGAGCGCGCGAGCATCGCGAAGCGCGCCTCCTTGGCCTGGAACTCGCGCAGCGGCAGCGTCGGCTTCTTGCTGTCGAGCTGCCAGGGTCGGCCCCCCTCCAGCGCCACCCGTGGGTCGTAGCGGTACAGGGGCCAGAACCCCGACAGGACGGCCTCGCGCTGGTGGCTCATGGACGTGGACATGTCGATCCCGTGGGCGATGCACGTGCTGTAGGCGATGATGAGCGACGGCCCGTGCCACGCCTCCGCCTCGGCGAACGCCTTCACGGTCTGCGCGTTGTCGGCCCCGAGCGCCACCTGCGCCACGTACACGTTCCCGTAGTCCGCCGCGAACAGCCCGAGGTCCTTGCGCCCGATGGGCTTGCCCGCCGCGGCGAACTTCGCGACGGCCCCGCGCGGCGTGGCCTTGGAGGCCTGCCCGCCCGTGTTCGAGTACACCTGGGTGTCGAGGACGAGGATGTTGACGTCGCGACCGGTGGAGAGCACGTGGTCGAGGCCGGCGAACCCGATGTCGTAGGCCCAGCCGTCGCCGCCGACGATCCAGACGCTCTTGCGCACGAGGGCGTCGGCGATCTGCGCCAGGTTCCGGGCCTCGTCGCTCTCGATCCGTGCGAGTCGCCGCCGGAGCTCGGCGACGCGCTCGCGCTGCTCGAAGATCCCGACCTCGTCCTCCATCTCCGCCTCCAGGATCTGGGTGACGAGGTCGTCGCCGATCTCGGGCCCGAGCCGCCGCAGCAGGTCCCGCGCGTGGTCGGCCAGGTGGTCGAGGGCCAGGCGCATGCCGAGCCCGAACTCCGCGTTGTCCTCGAACAGCGAGTTCGACCACGCCGGGCCGCGACCGTCGGGCCCGGTCGTCCACGGCGTGGTCGGGAGGTTGCCGCCGTAGATCGAGGAGCAGCCGGTGGCGTTGGCGATGAGGATCCGGTCCCCGTACATCTGCGAGAGCAGCTTGAGGTACGGGGTCTCGCCGCAGCCCTCGCACGCCCCGGAGAACTCGAACAGCGGCTCGAGCATCTGCGAGCCCTTGATGGACGCTACCTTCACCCTGCGGCGGTCGACGGGCGGGATCTTCAGGAAGAAGTCGAAGTTCACCCGCTCGACGTCGAGGTGCTCGAGCTTCGGCTCCATGTTGATCGCCTTGTGCTTGGCGACCTCCTTGCTCTTGGCGGGACAGGTGTCCACGCAGACCCCGCAGCCGGTGCAGTCGTCCGGCGCGACCTGGATCGTCATCCACAGGCCGGGGTGCTCCCGGTCCTTGAACTCCTTGTGCTTGAAGGTCGACGGCGCGCCCTCGATCGCCGAGGGCTCGTAGACCTTCATGCGGATGGCCGCGTGCGGGCACACGAGGGCGCACTTGGCGCAGTCGATGCAGATCTCGGGATCCCAGATGGGGATCTCCAGGGCGATCGAGCGCTTCTCGTACTTCGAGGTGCCGGTGGGGAACGTCCCATCGGGCGGGAGCGCGGAGACCGGCAGGAGGTCCCCCTGGCCCGCGGCGATCATCGCCGTGACGCGCTTGACGAAGTCGGGCGCGTCCTCCGGGATGGGCGGGACCCGGTGGATCCGGGACGTCGCCTCCTCCGGGACCCGGACCTCGTGCAGCCCCTCGAGGGCCCGATCCACGGCGGCGAAGTTCTGTTCGAGCACCGCCCGGCCGCGCTTGCCGTAGGTCTTCTCGATCGAGGCCTTGATGGCGCGGATCGCCTCGTCCCGGTCCATGACGCCGGACAGGGCGAAGAAGCAGGTCTGCAGGACCGTGTTCACGCGCCGCCCCAGGCCGACCTCGCTGGCGATCTTCTGCGCGTCGATCACGTAGAACCGGAGCCGCTTGTCGATGATCTGCCGCTGGACCTCGACGGGGAGGTGGTCCCAGACCTCGTCGGGCCCGTAGGGGCTGTTCAGCAGGAAGATGGCGCCCGGCTCGGCCGCGGCCAGCACGTCCTTGCGCTCCAGGAAGTTGAACTGGTGGCACGCGATGAAGCTCGCGCTCCGGACGAGGTACGTCGAGGTGATCGGGCGTGGACCGAACCGTAGGTGCGAGACGGTCATCGAGCCCGACTTCTTGGAGTCGTAGACGAAGTACCCCTGGGCGTGGAGGTCGGTGCCCTCGCCGATGATCTTCACCGAGCTCTTGTTGGCGCTCACCGTGCCGTCGGCGCCGAGCCCGAAGAAGAGCGCGCGGACCTCGTCGGGGCGCTCCGTGGTGAAGGAGCGGTCGACGGGGAGCGAGGTGTGCGTCACGTCGTCCACGATCCCCACCGTGAAGTGGTTCTTCGGCTCGGGCTTGGCGAGCTCGTCGAAGACGGCCTTGACCATCGGCGGGTCGAAGTCCTTCGAGGCGAGGCCGTAGCGGCCGCCGATCAGCGTCGGCATGCGCTCGAGCCGGCCGGAGAGCAGCCCCTCGGTGAGCGCCGTGGCGACGTCCTGGTACAGGGGCTCGCCCGGGGCGCCGGGCTCCTTCGTGCGGTCGAGCACCGCGATCGCCCGGACGGTGGGCGGGAGCGCGTCGAGGAAGGCCTCGGTGGCGAAGGGGCGGAAGAGGCGGACGTTGATCACGCCGACCTTCTCCCCCCGCGGGACGAGGGTCTCGATCGTGTCGAGGACGGCACCGTTCCCGGAACCCATCAGCACGATCACCCGCTCGGCGTCGGGGGCTCCCGTGTAGTCGAAGAGGTGGTAGCGGCGGCCGGTGAGCTCGGCCAGCCGGTCCATCGTCCGCTGGACGATCCCGGGGACCGCGAGGTAGTAGGGGTTCGCCGCCTCGCGCGCCTGGAAGAACACGTCGGGGTCCTGGGCCGTGCCCCGGATCACCGGTCGGTCGGGCGTGAGGGCCCGCTCCCGATGGGCCCGGACGAGGTCGTCCGAGATCATCGCCCGGATCTCCTCGTCCTCCAGCGCCTCGATGACGTTCACCTCGTGGGAGGTGCGGAAGCCGTCGAAGAAGTGGAGGAAGGGGACCCGGGCCTCGAGCGTGGCGGCGTGGGCGACGAGGGCGAGGTCCTGGGCCGCCTGGACGTCGGAGGAGCAGAGCATCGCCCACCCCGTCATCCGCGCCGCCATCACGTCGCTGTGGTCGCCGAAGATCGACAGGGCGTGCGTGGCGACGGTGCGCGCGGCCACGTGGAACACGGTGGGCGTGAGCTCGCCCGCGATCTTGAACATGTTCGGGATCATGAGCAGGAGGCCCTGGGAGGCCGTGAAGGTGGTGCACAGCGCGCCGGCCTGGAGGGCGCCGTGGAGCGCCCCGGCCGCGCCCCCCTCGCTCTGCATCTCGATGACGTCGGGGATCGCTCCCCACAGGTTCGTCCGCCCCGCCGCCGACCAGGCGTCGGCGAGCTCGCCCATGGGCGAGGAGGGCGTGATCGGGTAGATGGCGATGACCTCGGAGAGCTTGTGCGCGATCCGCGCCGCCGCCTCGTTGCCGTCGACCGTGATCTGCCTGCCGCGTCGAACCATCGCTCCGCTCCCGTGCGCGAGGGGCGGGGCCTCAGCCCCGCCCCTCATCTTCTCGCGTCCGCGGCCTTCGCGGGGTGTCCCGTGGCCGTACCTTCCCGGTCCCTTCGCCCTAGCGGAGGACGGGGAAGCGCCGCACGAGGGCCGAGCGCTCCCAGCGCTCCTGGAGGCCGAGGTACCGCCCCGCGCCGATCTGGGCCAGGCCGACGAGCACGAGGATGTAGACGATGTGCTCGTCGACGACGGGGTTGTACTCGGGCCAGATCGACGTCGCGAGGTAGAACAGGGCCATCCAGATCGCTCCGCCGACGGCCGCGAGGCGGGTGGCCACGCCGAGGACGAGCGCCCCGCCGATCAGGAGCATCGAGAGCATGTAGACCCAATCCACCCAGGCGGCGCCCGCCAGGCTCTGGAAGAAGCCGGCGAGCGGCCCCTTGGTGGCGTAGCGGAGCACGCCCTCGGTGGGCGAGCCGCCGTTCAGCCAGGCCTGGCCCTTCGCGAAGAAGTCGATGCTGCCGTCCTCGGCCCGTCCGGTCGCGAACCCCAGGGCGAAGGCCTTGTCCAGGAACGCCCACAGGAAGAGCCAGCCGATCGCGATCCTCGTCAGTCCGAACGCGATCGCGCCCCTCGGCCGCTCCGTCCTGGCCGCTCCCTCGACCTCGGTCCGGGCCGCGGACCGCTGGATCGTGGTGCTGGCCATCGCGTCCCTCCTTTCCCCACCGGGACCTCTCCGGTCCCGCTGAGGTCATGGTGCACCTGCAACGGGAGGTCGCCACCGGGCCTTCGACCTGCGGCCGGGCGGCGTCGGTCCCGAACCGAGGGGGGACCAGGGTCCCGGCGCGGGGAGGACCTTCGGCCCGGAGCGCGCCGTTACGGCTGGGCGCCCGGCGTGGTGGTGTGGCGGGCGAGGTACGCCGCGGCCTCGGCGCGACGGGCCACCTCGAGCTTGGAGAGGATGCTGGAGACGTAGTTCTTGACCGTCTTCTCGGCGAGGTTCAGCTCCTCCCCGATCTCGCGGTTCGTCTTGCCGTCGGCCACGAGGGCCAGGATGCGCTCCTCCTGGGGCGAGAGGCGCGCGAGCTTCTCGTCCTTGAGCAGGTGCTTGCCCTTGCGGAGCCGCTCCAGCACGGCGGTCGTGACGGCGGGATCGAGGAGGCTCTCACCCCGCCCGACGGTGCGGATGGCCCGGACGAGCTCGCCCCCCTTCACCTGCTTGAGGACGTACCCCGACGCTCCGGCCATGATCGAGGCGAACAGGGCCTCGTCGTCCGCGAAGGAGGTGAGCATCACGACCGCGGTCTTGGGGTGCTTGGCCCGGATCTCCCGGGTCGCCTCGATGCCGCTGCCGTCCGCGAGGCGGACGTCCATCACCACCACGTCGGGCCGGGTCCGATCGGCCTCGTCGATGGCCTCGCGGACCGTGCTGGCCTCCCCCGTGACGACGATGTCGTCCGTGGCCTGGAGCAGGGCCTTGATGCCCGAACGGACGACCTCGTGGTCGTCCACGAGCAACACCCGGAGCGGTGGGTTCGCCATGCTCACATCCTAGCGGCCTCGGGCTCGGTCCGGGGCGCGTTCAGGCCGTCGAAACCCGGCTCACCAGGCCCTCGCCGACCCGGTCGAGGAAGTCCTTGATCGTGGCCTCGGCCACCCGGTGGAGGAGGGCGCGGTCCAGCACGCGGCCGAGCGCGCCCATCGGCGGGCGGTACCGGGCGCTGATCGACAGCTGGGTCCGCCTGGGGCCGAGGGCGGCCACCTCCAGGTCCGCCTCCAGCGCGGGGAACAGGCCGTCGGCTCCCACCGCCCGCCAGCTCATCGGCAGGATGGTTTTCGTCGGCATGCGGTGCGGGGTGCCGAGCTCGATCTCGACGCGCTTGTCGATCCGACGGCTCTCCGTCACCGTGAAGCCGACCTCGGCGAGGAGTCGCTCGCCCCGCCGCTCGGCGTCGCGGGCGAGGCCGGGGACCCAGGCCTCGGGCTCGGCGAGGAGCGCCCGCTCGACGTCCTCGAAGCGGAGCGGGAGCTCGAGGTAGTAGCGAACGAACATATCCCACAAGGATGTGGACGGCGGCGCCGGCCTGCGGAGGGCCGAAGGGCCCACCGAGGTTGGGACCTCGGGCCCGGAACCCGAGGGCGCCCCGTGGGAGACACTGCGGTCGATGGGCGGCGGCCGCGGCCCGGTCTTGGTCGTGGAGGCCGACCCCCTCGAGCGGGAGCGGTACGGGTCCTGGCTGGAGGGCGCCGGCTTCGACGTCCTGCTCTGCCCCGGGCCGACGGAGCCCGACTACACGTGCGTCGGGGTGCGCGACGGCGCGTGTCCGCTCCTCGCCGACGCGGCGGTCGTCGTGCTCGACATGAGCCTCGAGAGCGAGGCGGTCATGATGGGCACGGCGGCGGAGGAGATCCTCGGGCTGTACCTGCTCTCGGGGAGCAGGGTGGTGGTCCTCGGCTCGCACCCCGGCGACGAGATCGAGGGGCAGCTCCGGCGCCTGCACCGCCACCCGACCCCGGTGGAGCTCCTGGCCGCGGTCGAGTCGCTCATCGCGGCCGAGGGGCGGGCCGGATAGGCCCCCCTCCGACACTGGCGCCGGCCAGATCGGCCCACGTGCGCGCCGCGTCGAGGGGCGCTACGACGTGTTCGGGATGGCGGCGCGGCGGGGTCAGACGGAGATCCCCTCCAGGGGGATCACGAGCCGGACGGTGGTGCCCTGGTCGGGGGCGCTCTCGATGGTCGCCTTGCCGCCGAGGGCCTCCGCCCGCTGCTCGAGGTTGGTGAGACCGTCCCCACGGCGCACGGTCGCCGGGTCGAAGCCGCGTCCGTCGTCGTCGATCTCCAGCACCGCGTTCGTCCCCTCGCGACGGAGCGTCACCCGACAGGTCGACGCGTTCGCGTGGCGCCCGATGTTCGAGAGGGCCTCGCGGGTCGCCTGCAGCACGTCGGCGGCCGAGGAGGCGAGCTCCGCGGCGACCGTCTCGTCGATGTCCACCACGGTGACGATGCCGGAGCGGGCCTCGAACTCCTGCGCGGTCTGGCGCAGGGCCTGGTCGAGCTGACGGTCGGCGAGGATCCCCGGCCGCAGGCCGAAGATGTAGTTGCGCAGGTCCCGGATGACGCGGTCCAGCTCGGTCACGGCGCCCTCGATCCGCTCGGCCTGCTCGGGGTCCTCGCTCATGAGCGACGCGCCCTGGAGGCTCATCCCCACCGCGAACAGCGACTGGATCACCCCGTCGTGGAGCTCCTTGGCGATCCGCTCGCGGTCCTCGAGGATCGCGACGCGCTGGGCCTCGCGCTGGGCCCGCGCGTACTCCAGCGCGATCGCCGCCTGATCCGCGAACCGCTGGAGCAGGTCCACGTCCTCCTGGGTGAAGGGCCGGCCCCCGCGCATCCGCACCGCGTTCAGCGTGCCGAAGGCCCGGCCTCGCTCGGCGAGGGGGACGAGGATCATCGGCCCCATGTTCCCCAGGCGCACCACGGGCTGGTAGGCCCGGGGGTCGCGCGAGGCGTCGGGCACGACGATGGCCCGCCCCGTCCGGATCGCCTCGCCGGAGATCGAGCCCTTCGGGGGGAACGTGGCCCCGCGGAGCACATCGGCGTGCTCGCCCTCCGCGACGCGCAGGCGCAGCCGTCCCGACGGGTCGAGGGCGGCGACGCTCGCGAGGTCCGCCCGAACGAGCTCCTTCGCGTGCCGGGCGATGAGGGTGAGCGCCTCGTCCGCCTCCGCCCCCGAGAGGATCGCGATCGCGATCTCGCGGAAGGCCTCGAGCATCTGCTCGCGGCGCTTGGCCTGCTCGTACAGGCGGGCGTTCTCGATCGCGACCCCCGCCTGGGCCGCAAGGACGCGGAGGTTCTCCTCGTCCTCGTCGGTGAAGCCTCCCTCCTTGTCGGTGAGGTAGAGGTCGCCGAAGATCGTGCCCCGGACCCGGATCGGGTAGCCGAGGAACGTGTGCATCTCGGGGTGGTGCGGGGGGAAGCCCACGGAGCGGGGATGGGCCCGGATGTCGTCGAGCCGGAGGGGACGTCCTTCCTCGATGAGCACCCCGAGCACGCCCCGGCCGACGGGAGGGTCCCCGATCGCCCTCCGGGTCTCGTCGTCGACCCCGACCGTGAAGAACTCGACCAGTCGACCGTCCGGGCCGATCACCCCGAGCGCCCCGTAGCGAGCGCCGGTGATCTCGACGGCGAGCTCGACGATCCGCTGCAGGATGGCATCGAGCGAGAGCTCGGACGCGAGCGCGAGGCCCGAGTCGATCAGCCGGCGATCCACGAGGGCAAGCGTACAAGGTGCCCGGCGGTGGGGGGCCAGGGTACCGCGCCCGGTGGGACCCTCGGCCGTGGGGGCGGTTCGCCAGGGCGGCTTACCTTGAGCGTGGAACGGAGCCGAGGCGGTCGGGATGAGACGGACGGTTGCCGACGTGATGACGAGGGACGTGGTGACGGTCCGTCCCGCCACGCCCTTCAAGGAGATCGTGCGGCGGCTGCGGGAGGCGCGGGTGAGCGCCCTGCCCGTCCTCGACGAGGACGGGCGCCTCGTCGGGATCGTCTCCGAGGCGGACCTGATCCTGAAGGAGGACCCGGAGCTGGAGGAGGGGGCGCACCTGTTCCAGCGCCGGCACCGCCGGCTCGATCGGCAGAAGGCGGCGGGTCTGTACGCTCGGGAGCTCATGACCAGCCCGGCGGTGACGATCGGCCCCGGCGCATCCCTGGCGGAGGCCGCCCGCCTCATGCATCGGAAGCAGGTGAAGCGGCTCCCGGTGGTGGACGAGACCGGGCGCGTGGTCGGCATCATCTCGCGGTCGGACCTCCTCACCGTGTTCCTCCGGGACGACGCGGAGATCGAGCAGGAGGTTCGCGAGGACGTGATCCGCCGCACGCTGTGGATCGACCCGGACACGGTGTCGGTGCGGGTGCGGGAGGGCGTCGTGTACCTCGAGGGGCAGCTGGAGCGCATGAGCCTGATCCCCGTGCTCGAGCGCCTCGTCGCCTCCGTCGAAGGGGTCGTGGGCGTGGAGCAGAGCCTCACCTTCGAGGTCGACGACACGGTGCCGACCCCCGAGATCCCTCTGCCGTGGACGGCGGTCGGGCCGCGGTAGCGGCGCCCGGGCCGCTGGGCGCGGTAGGCTTCCTCGGATGACGGACCCCGCGATCGAACGCATCCTCGTCGGCACCGACGGGTCGCCGCGCGCCGAGGAGGCCGCGCGGCAGGCCCTGCGCCTCGCGACCGCGCTCGGTGCGAGCCTCGATCTGGTCTTCGTGGTCGACACCACGCGCCCCCATCCGGAGGACGTCGAGGCGGAGGGCGAGGCGTCCCTGGCGCGGCTGGCCCGCCTCGCCGCGGACGTCGGGGTGCAGGCGCCGTCCCGGCTCGTGGCGGGCGACCCCGGCGAGGCCCTCGTCGAGGAGGCGGCGGAGCACGGGATCGACCTCATCGTCCTGGGGCCCGACGCGGGGGTCCTCGGGGGGACGATCCGCGTCGGGCGGGTCGCGGCCCACGTGGTCCGTGAGGCGCCCTGCTCGGTGATGATCGCGCGCGAGGCCTCGCGGGCGTTCCCGGAGCGGATCGTCTGCGGCGTCGACGGGTCGGAGGGGTCGGTGGCGACCGCCACGCTCGCGGCGCGGATCGCGGCGGCCACCGGAGCCGAGCTGCGGCTCCTGCACGTGGTGCCGATGCTCCGTGGCGACAACGTGGAGTGGACGCTGGATCCCGAGGAGCCGAGCCCGCCGGAGCTCGAGCCGTCGGTGCGGGCTGCGGTGGCCGCGGGGGTCGTGCCGATCCGGGAGATGGCGATGGGTCGTCCGGAGTCGGCCATCGTGACCGTGGCCGTCCGCGACCGCGTGGACCTCGTCGTGGTCGGACACCGGGGCGTCGCGGGCGTCACCCGGGTCCTGCTCGGCAGCGTGAGCGAGCACGTGTCGACGCACGCGCCGTGCTCGGTGATCGTGGCGCGGCCCCGCCGCTGAGCCCGATCCTCAGCCGATCGCCGCGATGGGTGCCCGGGGCGCCACCTCGGTGAGCCGGACCCGCGCGTCGACCACCACGGCGCCGCTCGGCAGGACCATCACCGGGTTGCAGTCCATCTCGGCGATCTCCGCGTGGGCCTCGACGAGCTCTCTCACCCGGAGGACGATCTCCTCGAGCGCCGCGACGTCGGCCTTCGGGGCGCCGCGGTAGCCGTCGAGGAGCGGGAACGTCTTCAGGGAGCGGATCATCTCGATCGCGTCGGTGTCCGTGAGGGGGGCGAGGCGGACCGCGACGTCGCGGACGAGCTCCGCGGCCGTGCCGCCGGCGCTGCACGCGACCACCGGGCCGAACAGCGGGTCGTGGGCCACGCCGACGAGCATCTCGACCCCGCCTTCCACCATCTCCTGCACCAGGAACCCCGCGGGCCGCAGGCCGAGCGCCGCGAGCCGCTCCGTCATCGCGCGGGCGGCCGCCTCGACCTCCGTCGCGCCGCTGAGGCCGGGGGCGACGGCGCCGAGGTCGGTCTTGTGCACGATGCCGGGGCCGACGGCCTTCAGCGCGACGCGACGACCGACGCGGGCCGCGGCCGCGCCGGCCTCCTCGGGCGTGGCCGCCCGCTCGGCCCGCACCGTGGGGATCCCGTAGCAGGCGAGGAGGCGCTCGACCCGTTCCTCGGCGAGCCATCCCGCGCCCTCGGCGAGGCCCTCGGCGATGATCGCGGCGGCCTCGTCGGGGCGCAGGTCGGGGAAGCGGGGCCGCGAGCCGGCGGGCCGCGCCCGCCACCGCCCGTACTCGGCCGCGCGGGCGAGCGCGAGCGCCGCCTGCTCGGGGAACGGGTACGACGGGATCCTCGTCTCCGCCGCCTGGAGCTCCTCGGGCAGCCCATGGGTGGACATGAACGTCGTCACGACGGGGATCCGGCCCTCGAGCTGCTGGATGCCGCGCACGATCCCCCGCGCGATCTCGGGCGCACGGAAGGTCTGGGGCGGGATGTAGATGACGATCATCGCGTCGACGTCGGGGTCCTCGCCGACGGTCCGGATCGCGCGCTCGTAGTCCTCGGCCCCGGCCGACGCGATCATGTCGACGGGGTTGCCGACGGCCGCCTCGGGAGGGAGGAACCGCCGGAGCCGCGCCTGCGTGGCCTCGGACAGGGGGGCGACGACGAGCCCGTTCGCCTCGCACGTGTCCGCGCACAGGATCCCGAGGCCGCCCGCGTTCGTCACGATCGCCACCCGGTCGCCCGCCGGGGCCGGCTGGTTCGCGAGGAGCGTGGCGACGTCGAACATCTGCTCCAGCGTGTCGGTGCGGATCACGCCGCTCTGTCGGAACAGGGCGTCCACCGTGACGTCGGAGGCCGCGAGGAGCGCGCCGGTGTGCGACGCCGCCGCGCGGGCGCCGGCGGCGCTGCGGCCGGACTTCACGACGACGATCGGCTTGCGCCGCCCCACCTCGCGCGCGAGGTGGCCGAACCGACGCGGGTCCCCGATGGACTCGATGTACAGGAGGATCACGTCCGTCCGCTCGTCCTCGGACCAGTAGGCGATGAGGTCGGTGGCGGAGATGTCGGCCCGGTTCCCGACCGAGATGAACGAGGAGAGCCCCAGACCGAGCTCGGTCGCGTACCGCATGACCGCGAGGCCCAGGGCCCCCGACTGGGAGAGGAAGCCGACGCGCCCCGGCGGCGGGTAGACCGTCGCGAACGTCCCGTTGAGCCGGATCTCGGGATCGGTGTTCACGATCCCCATGCAGTTCGGCCCGATGAGCCGCATCCCGTGCGCGCGGCAGATCTCGAGCAGCTGCGCCTGCCGCTTCGGTCCGTCCCCACCGGTCTCGCCGAACCCCGCGGAGATGACGACGACGCCCCGCACCCCCTTCATCCCGCACTCGCGAGCCACGTCGCCGACGAGGGGAGCGGGGACGGTGATGAACGCCACGTCCACCTCCCCCGGGACGTCGAGGATCGAGGCGTAGGCGGGCACCCCTTGGACCACCGTCGCGTTGGGGTTCACCGGGTACACGGCGCCGGCGAACCCCGCCAGCAAGAGGTTGCGGAAGAGCTGGCCGCCGATGCTCGAGGGGTCCCGCGAGGCGCCGATCACCGCGACCGCGCGGGGCTCGAGGAAGGTGCGGACCGCGGCGACGGCCGCCTGGGCCTCGCGTCGCTCGAAGTGCTCGAGCGCTTCGTCGGTCAGGGTCACGGGGAACTCCACCTCCAGGGCGCCGGGGGTGGCCCGGATCTGCACGGGGAAGCCGCTCCTGCGGAGCACGTCGATCATCCGGTGGTTCTCGGGGAGGACCTCCGCGACGAGGGTCCGGATGCCTCGCTCGGCCGCGGCCTGTGCCGTGAGTCCGAGGAGGATCGAGCCGAGGCCCCTGCCCTGGTAGGCGTCGGTGACCGAGACGCTGAACTCCGCCCGGTCGCCGTCCACCCGCACGTACTGGGAGCCTCCGATCACGGTGCCCTCGTCGCCGCCGGTGAGCGCGAGCAAGGTGAGGTGTCGGTCGTGGTCGACGTCGACGACCTGGGCGGCCAGGGTGCGGACGTCGATCGCCTGGGTCCAGAACCGGAGGCGCCGGGTCTCGGGCGACAGGCCGATCAGGTAGTCCTCCACCCGCACCGCGTCGTCGGGTCGAGCGGGGCGGACCCGCACCGTGGAGCCGTCCTTGAGGACCACGTCGGTGACGAGATGGGCGGGGTACTCGCTCACGGAGCCATCGTAGGGGCCCGGGCGGAGGCCCGCTCGAGATGGCCGGCGTTCCCGGGACGGTCGGCGGCGGCTCGTGGGACCGTGGTCCCCCATCGTCAGCCGCCGCCCGAGCGCGCGAGGGCGGAGCTCCCCTGGTCGGTGGGGAGGGGACGGCGCTCGGGTCGCAGGC
>BEHO01000002.1 GCA_002898915.1 bacterium HR12 | reverse complement strand
CGGAACAACCCGATCCTGTACCCGCCGGACGAGCTGCTCGCGCCGCTCGAGTTCGGGGCGGCGGAGGTGCTCACGAACCCGGATCGCTCGGAGCTGTGGGCGCGGGTGAAGGCGGCCTGACGGCGGCCGAGGCCGTGCCGGCGCTCCGGCGCCGCGCACGGGGCGGCGGCGAGGAGGGCGGTCGGCTCACGACCGCCCTCCTCCTGCTGCCCACGTCCCTGTGGTTCCTGCTGCTGCTCGTCGCGCCCCTCGTCATCCTCGTCGTGTACAGCTTCGGCCTCCGGGCGCCCGCGGGCGGCTACGAGCCCGCGTTCACGCTCGAGCAGTACGCGAAGCTGCCGACCCGGGCGGTCGCGTTCCGCAACACGGCGATCATGTCGGTGGCGAGCACCCTGCTCTGCATCCTCGTCGCGTTCCCGCTCGCCTACTTCCTCGCCACCAAGGCGGGTCGCTGGAAGACGCTCCTCCTCGTGCTGGTGATCGTGCCCTTCTGGACGAGCTTCCTGATCCGCACGTACGCGTGGCTCGTGATCCTGGGCTCGAACGGGATCCCCGCCCTGGCCGAGCGGCTGGGCATCGCCCACGACCTCGTGCTCCTCAACACACCGTTCGCGGTCATGCTGGGCATCGTCTACAACTACCTGCCCCTCACGGTGTTCCCGATCTACGTGAGCCTCGAGCGGCTGGACAAGCGGCTGCTGGAAGCGTCGCGCGACCTCGGGGCGCCGCCGTGGCGGACGCTGTGGCAGGTGACGGTGCCCCTCGCCGCGCCGGGGATCATCACGGGGGCCCTGCTCGTCTTCATCCTCCTCTCGGGGGAGTACGTGATCCCGGCGATGCTCGGGGGCAACAAGGTGTTCCTCCTCGGCAACGCCCTCGTCGACCTGTTCATCCAGGCCCGCGACTGGCCGCTCGGGTCGGCGGTGGCGGTGAGCATGATCCTCGGGATGCTCGCCACGATCGGGATCTACATGAAGCTGACCTCGCGCTGGATGCGGGGCACGGGCCGGAGCGGCGTATCGCTGATCTGAGGGGGTCGCGGTGAGCCGGCGCGAGGAGCGGACGAAGGCGGATCGGGCGCTCGCGGGGTACGCGGCGCTCGTGTACCTGTTCCTGTACGTCCCCATCGTCACCGTCGTCGTCCTCTCCTTCAACGCGGGGATGCACGCGACGGACCTGCGAGGGTTCTCGCTCCGCTGGTACGGCGAGGCCTGGAGCGACCCCTTCGTCACGGAGGCGCTGCGCAACTCGCTCGAGATCGCGACGACGACCGCCGTGCTCGCGACGACCTTCGGGACGATGGCGGCCCTCGCCCTGAACCGGATGCGCGGAGGGCTGCGCGCCGTGCTCGACACCCTCGTGTACGCGGCGATCATGGTGCCGGGGATCGTGATCGGCATCGCGACGCTCGTCTTCGTGGTGCTCGCCTTCGATTGGCTGAACGGGTGGATCGCCTACCTGTGGCCGGCGGGGAGCACGCCGCCCGCCCTGTCCCTCGGCAAGCCCACGGTGGTGGCCGCCCACACGCTGTTCACGATGGCGATCGTGACGGTGCTCGTGCGGGCCCGTGCGGCGGGCATGGATCGGAGCCTGATCGAGGCGAGCGGCGATCTCGGGGCGACCCCCTGGGGAACGTTCCGCCAGGTGACCTTCCCGCAGCTGTTCCCGGCGATCCTCGCCGGGTTCCTCCTCGCGTTCACGTTCAGCTTCGACGACTTCATCATCGCGCTGTTCGTGGCCGGCCCCGACAACACGCTGCCCCTGTACGTCTTCTCCTCGATCCGTCGCGGCGTGACGCCGAAGATCAACGCGATCGCCTCCGTCATGCTCGGCGTGACGCTGACCTTCCTGTTCGTCGCGCAGATCCTCCTGCGGCGGACGGCGCGACGTCCGACCCGCGCGCCGGGCGTGGGGTCCGGGGGCCCCGAGGGTGCGCTCCAGGAGGCCGCCTGATGGGCGCGGTGCCGCTGGAGCGGTTCCGCGCGATCGCCGAGGGGCTCGACCATCCCGAGGGCGTCGCGTGGGGGTATCACGACGGTCGCGTCTACGCCGGCGGCGAGGCCGGCCAGGTCTACGCCGTGGACCCGGACGGGTCGATCCGGGAGATCGCCTCCACCGGGGGGTTCCTCTACGGGATCGCCCTCGACGGGGACGGCAACGTGTACGGCTGCGACTTCGGCCGGGCCGAGCTCGTCCGCGTCCATCCGAGCGGAGAGGTCGAGACCCTCTCCCGCGGGACCGAGGAGCGCGCCATGTCGGTCCCGAACTTCTGCGCCTTCGACGACGCCGGCGCGCTCTACGTGACCGACTCGGGGGAGTGGGGGCGCGACGACGGGGTCGTCTACCGCGTCCAGCCGGACGGCCGGACCGAGCTCTGGGGCGGCGAGCTCACCGCCTTCCCCAACGGCTGCTGCCTGACCGCCGAGGGGGACGCGCTGCTCGTGGTGGAGTCCCTCGGGCGGCGCGTGGCGCGGGTGCCGATCCTCGCGGACGGCTCGGCGGGCGAGCCCTCCGCCGTCGTGGAGCTCCCGGGTTCGCAGCCCGACGGGATCGCCCTCGCCGCCGACGGGACGATGCTCGTCTCGTGCTACCGCCCGGACCGCATCTGGGTCGTGTCGCCGGGCGGTCGCCCCGAGATCCTCGCCGAGGACCCCGACGGGATCGTGCTGAACCAGCCGGCGAACGTCGCCTTCATCGGGGAGGGGCTGGATCGCGTCGCGGTCTCCAGCCTCGGCGGCTGGAGCCCTGTGGAGGCGGACGTGGGGCTCGTCGGACTGCCGCTCCGCACCCCGAGGCTGGGGTGAGGCCTCGGGCGCCGCGCCCCCGGCGGCAGGGGGGTATCATCCGGCCGCGTGAGCGGGTCGTCGCCGTGCCCGCAGCCTGACGGAAGGAGGCCGTTCACGATGAGGATCGAGCGGGACGTCGTCGTCATCGGTGGGGGTCACAACGGGCTCGCCTGCGCGGCCTACCTCGCCAGGGCGGGACTGGACGTGCTCGTGCTCGAACGGCGCGAGATCCTCGGCGGCGCCTCCGCCACGGAGGAGACCTGGCCGGGGTACCGGGTGTCGAGCGCCGCGTACGTGGTCTCGCTGATGCCTCCCGAGGTGGTGGCGGAGCTCGAGCTGAAGCGCTTCGGGTACGAGGTCTCGATCATCACGCCGGACTACTTCGTCCCGTTCCCCGACGGGACCTCGCTCACGCTCTGGGGCGACACCCGGCGGGACGCCGAGAACATCGCGAAGCTCAACAAGCGGGACGCCGACGCCTACGTGGAGTTCGACCGGTACTTCGACCACGTGGCGAGGCTCCTGAAGGACCTCCTCTTCGTCGTGCCGCCGAACCTCCGGCTCTCGGACCTCCCCGGGTGGCTCCGCACGGCGGGGAAGGTCCGCTCCTGGACCGGCCGCGACGTGGCCGAGCTCGTGCGCCTGTTCACGATGAGCGCCGCCGACTTCCTCGACGAGTGGTTCGAGGACGAGCGGGTGAAGGGCGCGCTCGCGACCCAGGCCATCATCGGGGCCTGGTGCGGGCCGATGACGCCGGGCTCCGCGTACGTCCTCATGCACCACTGGATCGGGGAGGTCGACGGCCACGCCGGCGCCTGGGGCTGGGTGAAGGGCGGCATGGGCGGCGTCTCGGCGGCGATCGCCCGCTCGGCGCAGGCCGCCGGCGCGGAGATCCGCACCGGGGTCGAGGTCCGCCGGGTGGCGATCAACAGCTCCGGCCGCGCCGTCGGCGTGGAGCTCGCGGACGGGACCCTCGTGCGCGCGCGCCGCGTGGTCTCGAGCGTGCACCCCATCACGTCCTACCTCGACCTCGTCGGCGAGGAGCGCCTGCCGGAGCAGGTGGTCCGCGACATCAAGCGCTTCCGGACCCGCTCGGGCTCGGTGAAGCTGAACGTGGCCCTCGGGGAGCTGCCGACCTTCCCCAGCTGGGACCAGGAGGGCGAGCTGCACCGGGGGCTGGTCGCGGTCTCCCCCACGATCGAGTACCTGGAGCGGGCCTTCGACGACGCGAAGTACGGGCGGATGTCGGAACGCCCCTACCTCGAGGTCGTCTTCCCCACCGCCCACGAGCCGGAGGGCCTCGCCCCCGAGGGGAAGCACCTCATGCTCGGCTTCAGCCAGTACGGCCCGTACGAGCTGCGGGAGGGATCCTGGGACGACGGCGGCCGCGAGGAGTACGCGCGGCGGGCCCTCGGGGCCCTGGCGGAGTTCTCGCCGAACCTGCTGGACGCGATCGAGCGGGTCGAGGTGCTCACCCCACGTGACCTCGAAGAGCGGTTCGGCCTGCTGGGCGGGAACATCATGCAGGGGGAGCTCACGCCGGATCAGATGTTCAGCCTCCGGCCGATCCCGGGGTACGGGGACTACCGGACGCCGGTGGCCGGCTACTACCTGTGCGGCGCCGGCACCCACCCGGGCGGGGGGGTCATGGGGGTGTGCGCCCGGAACGCGTCGCGGGTGATCCTCCGGGACCACAAGCTGGGACGGCTCGCGGAACGGTTGCCGATCCGCCGGTAGCCGGCTGCGGTACCGTCGGGGCGTGGAAGGTCCGCTCCCGGCCGAGCGCCGCAGCCGGATCCTCGAGCTGCTCCGCGAGCGGGGCGCCGTGCGCGTCTCGGCGCTGGCGCGGGAGCTCGGTGCCTCCGAGATCACGATCCGGCGGGACCTCGCGGCGCTCGCGGCGGCGGGGGCGATCGAGCGCTCGCACGGCGGGGCGGTGCTGCCGGGACGGCGCGAGCCGCCGATCCGTCCGCCGGAGCGGACGGCGGCGAAGCGCGCGATCGGGAGGGCGGCCGCCTCCCTCGTGCGGCCCGGCGAGACCGTCTTCCTGAACGGGGGATCCACCACCCTGGAGGTCTTCCGCCACCTGGCGGTTCCGGTGACGGTGGTCACGAACAACGTCCTCGCGGCGTTGGAGGCGGTCCGGGACGTGGAGCTGATCCTCCTCGGGGGTCACGTCCGGGCCGATCCCGCCGGGCGGACGGTCGTGGGGCCGTTCGCCGCGGAGCTCCTGCGTCGGACGTTCGCGGGACGGGCCATCCTCGGGGTCGGGGGGCTCGCGGCGGGGGCGGGCGTCACCACGCCGGTCGCCGCCGAGGCGGAGATCGCCACGCGGATGGTCGAGCACACGCGCGGACCGGTGGTGATCGTCGCCGATCGCTCCAAGCTCGGCGCCGTCACGGACTTCGCGATCTGCCCCCTCGAGCGGGTGGACGTCCTGGTGACCGACGCCGACCCGCCGGAGGCCGAGCGGCGAGCGCTCGCTCGGGCCGAGATCGTGATCGTGGACCCCGGCGTGTCGGGATGACCGGGTACGGTTGCTTCCGACCGCTTCGGTCGACGATATGGACCGGACATGATTGAAAGCGACCGAGTCTTCGAACTCGGGGTTGACACGGGGTTCGACGCCCCTACACTGAGGGGCACCATGTCGAAGGAGCGCGAGGTCGAGCTGACCCTCGTACTTATCGCCTAGGCGCGGCCCGGGCCGGAGCGGCCTGGGACGCGCCAGATGCCCCTCGGTCGCCGAGGGGCTTTTTGCACCCCTGGCGGACGGCCCGCGGGGACCGCAGGGAAGGAGCGGAGCGATGCGATACGAGTTCGAACGGGAAGGGCGCCTCCTGGCGAGCGTCCTGTGGGAGGGCCCGGCGCAGGTGACCGTGGAGGTCGCCGGGGATGCCGACCGCGCATGGTTCGATCGGTTCTTCGGGGAGGAGGTCGTCTACCTCGACGCCGGCCTCGACTTCGGGGGCGGCCTGTCGGAGGGCGGCCTGACCACGAGGCGACGGGACTGGACCGCGTGGGAGTTCGAGCGGCAGGTGCGGAACCTGGCGCACAAGCTGGGGTGCACGGTGCGACGCGTGGAGACCGGGCCGGTGGAGGCCCGATCGGAGGAGGTGGGCGCTCGGTGAAGGTGACCGGCGCGCAGGCGCTGTTCATGGCCCTCGAGCGCGAGGGCGTCGAGATCGTGTTCGGGATCCCCGGCGGGGCGATCCTGCCCGCCTACGATCCGCTCATCGACTCCAAGATCCGGCACGTGCTGTGCCGTCACGAACAGGGGGCCGGGCACGCCGCCGAGGGGTACGCGTGGGCGACGGGGAAGGTCGGGGTGGCCATGGCCACCTCTGGGCCGGGTGGCTGCAACCTCGTGACCCCCCTCGCCGACGCCAAGATGGACTCGGTGCCGATCGTGGCCATCACGGGCCAGGTCCCGACGCCGGTCGTCGGGAACGACGCGTTCCAGGAGGCCGACATCACCGGCATCACGATGCCGATCACGAAGCACAACTTCCTCGTGAAGGACGCCAACGAGCTGGTCGAGACGATCCGCGCGGCCTTCCACATCGCCCGCACCGGTCGCCCCGGGCCGGTGCTCGTGGACATCCCCAAGGACGTCCAGCTCCAGGAGATCACCTGGCGCTGGCCGGAGGAGGTGGACCTGCCCGGCTACAAGCCGACGACGAAGGGCAACCTGAAGCAGGTCCGGGAGGCCGTGAAGCTGATCCTCGCCTCGGAGCGGCCGGTGCTCTACGTGGGCGGGGGGGTCATCAAGGCCGACGCCGCGAAGGAGCTGTACCGCCTGGCGGTGGACGGGCGGCTTCCGGTCGTGACGACCCTGATGGCGCGCGGCGCGTTCCCCGACGATCACGAGCTCGCCCTGGGCATGCCGGGCATGCACGGCTGCTACGCGGCCGTCACGGCGATGCAGAAGGCCGACCTGCTCATCGCGCTCGGCGCTCGGTTCGACGACCGTGTGACGGGGCAGCTCTCGACCTTCGCCCCGGAGGCCAAGGTCATCCACGTGGATATCGACCCGGCCGAGATCGGGAAGAACCGGGCCGCGGACGTGCCCATCGTGGGAGACGCGAAGGACGTCATCGTCAAGCTCCACGCCGAGCTGAAGCGGCGGCAGGAGGAGATCGGCGGGCCGCCCGATCGCTCCGCCTGGCTCGCGACGCTCGAACGCTGGAAGCGGGAGCACCCGCTCCGGTACGAGCAGCCGTCGGACGGCCCGATCAAGCCGCAGTTCGCGATCCAGCGCCTGTACGAGCACGCGAAGGACGCGATCGTGGTCTCGGGCGTCGGGCAGCACCAGATGTGGGCGAGCCAGTTCTGGCGCTTCTCGGAGCCGCGCACGTGGATCAACTCCGGCGGGCTCGGCACGATGGGCTTCGCCATCCCGGCGGCCCTCGGCGCGGCCGCGGGTCGCCCCGACAAGCGGGTCATCGCGATCGACGGCGACGGCTGCTTCCAGATGACGGCCCAGGAGCTCGCCACCTCGACGACGGAGCGGATCCCGTTCATCACGGCGGTCATCAACAACGCCCACCTCGGGATGGTCCGCCAGTGGCAGGAGCTCTTCTACGAGGAGCGCTACTCGCAGGTCTACCTCTCGCACGAGGTGCCGGACTACGCGAAGCTCGCCGAGGCGTACGGGTGCGTCGGGCTGCGGGCCGAGCACCCGGAGGACGTCGACGCGGTGATCGAGAAGGCCCTGTCCGTCACGGACCGCAGCGTGGTCATCGACTTCCGCTGCGATCCGCGGGAGATGGTCTTCCCCATGGTCCCGGCGGGGGCGAGCAACGACGACATCATCCTCGGGCCCGAGCAGATCAAGCCGACGAAGGACCCGTCGGAGGCGCCGGTCGCATGAGCGCGAACGGGAACGGGAAACGGCTGCACACGATCTCGGTCCTCGTGGAGGACAAGCCGGGCGTGCTCACGCGCGTCGCGGGGCTCTTCGCCGCACGGGGCTTCAACATCGACTCGCTCGCGGTCGGCCCCACGGCCGAGCCGGGTCTCTCCCGCATGACGATCGTCGTCCAGGTGGATCGCAAGCCGCTGGAACAGGTCGTCAAGCAGCTGAACAAGCTGATCAACGTGATCAAGATCGTGGAGCTCGAGCCGGGGGAGGCGGTCGAGCGGGAGCTCATGCTGGTGAAGGTCCGGGCCGAGGGCGAGACGCGGGCTCGCGTCCTCGAGATCTGCGACGTGTTCCGCGTCCGCGTGCTCGACGTCACGCACAAGACCCTCACGATCGAGGGGACCGGCACGCCGGAGAAGCTCCAGGCGCTCCTCGAGCTCCTGCGGGATTTCGGCATCGTCGAGCTCGCCCGCACCGGGCGGATCGCGCTCGCCCGTGGGGACGCGGGGATCCGCGACCGGGGTCGGCGCCTGAAGGCGGTGGGCGAGCGGGAGGCCGAGTGACCGGTCGGGGCCCCGGCCGGCCGAGGATACGGAGGAGATGAGGGATGGCGACGATCTACCGCGAGGCCGACACCGATCGCGCAGCCCTGGAGGGCCAGCGGATCGCGGTCCTCGGGTTCGGCAGCCAGGGGCACGCGCACGCGCTGAACCTGCGCGACTCGGGCTTCGACGTGCGCGTCGGGCTCCGCGAGGGCTCGGCGTCCTGGTCCAGGGCGGAGGAGGCGGGGCTGCGGGTGTTGCCGACGGCCGAGGCCGTGGCCGAGTCCGACGTCGCGATGGTGCTCCTGCCGGACACGGCACATGCCGCCGTCTACGCGCGCGACATCGCCCCGAACCTGAAGGCGGGCGACATGCTGATGTTCGCCCACGGCTTCTCGATCCACTTCGGGACGGTCGTGCCGCCCGAGGACGTGGACGTGACGATGATCGCGCCGAAGGGCCCCGGGCACCTCGTCCGACGCACCTACCAGGAGGGGATCGGGACGCCGGCGCTGGTGGCGGTCCAGCAGGACGCCACCGGCAAGGCGCTCGCTCGCGCCCTCGCCTACGGCGCCGGGATCGGGGCCGCGCGGGCCGGGATCATCCAGACCACGTTCCAGGAGGAGACCGAGACCGACCTCTTCGGTGAGCAGACCGTCCTCTGCGGTGGGATCTCGGCCCTCGTGGAGGCGGGGTTCGAGACCCTCGTCGAGGCCGGGTACCAGCCGGAGATCGCCTACTTCGAGTGCCTCCACGAGCTCAAGCTCATCGTGGACCTGATCTACGAGGGCGGGCTCTCGTGGATGCGGTACTCGGTCTCGGACACCGCCGAGTGGGGCGACTACCGGAGCGGGCCCCGCGTGATCGACGCCGGGGTCCGGGAGCGGATGCGGCAGATCCTGGAGGAGATCCGGAGCGGCGCGTTCGCGAAGGAGTGGATCGCCGAGGCCGAGGCCGGCTTCCCCCACTTCCTCGCCCTGCGCCGGGAGGCTCGCGCCGCGCAGATCGAGCGGGTCGGCCGCGAGCTCCGGAAGATGATGCCGTGGCTGCGATCGGAGGAGAAGGTGGTTCCCGATGCCTGACGACGTGGTACGCATCTTCGACACCACCCTGCGCGACGGGGAGCAGGCCCCCGGGATCGCGCTCACCCGCGCCGAGAAGGTCGAGATCGCCGAGCAGCTGGCCCGCCTGAACGTGGACATCCTCGAGGCGGGCTTCCCCGTCTCGAGCGAGGGCGAGTTCGAGGCGGTCCGGGAGATCGCCTCCAGCGTGCGCGGTCCGGTGATCGCGGCCCTCGCGCGCGTCACCCCGGGGGACATCGAGCGGGCGGCGGAGGCGCTGCGGGGCGCCGAGCGCTGGCGGATCCACACGTTCATCTCGACGAGCGACATCCACATGACGGACATGCTCCGCATGAGCCACGGCCAGGTGCTCGACGCGATCCGGGAGGGCGTGAAGCTCGCCGTGAGCTACACCGACGACGTCGAGTTCAGCGCGCAGGACGCCACCCGGACCGAGCTCGGGTTCCTCCTCGAGTGCTTCAAGGTCGCCGTCGACGCCGGCGCGACCACGATCAACGTCCCCGACACGGTCGGCTACGCGATGCCGCACGAGTTCGGCGAGCTCATCCGCCGGGTCCGGGAGGCCCTGCCGGAGCACGTCGTGGTCTCCACCCACTGCCACAACGACCTCGGCCTGGCGGTCGCCAACTCGCTGGCCGGCATCGTGAACGGCGCCCGGCAGGTGGAGGTGGCCGTGAACGGGATCGGGGAGCGGGCCGGCAACTGCTCGCTCGAGGAGATCGCGATGATCGTCCGCACCCGCGGGCAGGCCCTCGGCGTCCGCCACCGCCTGAACACGCGCGAGATCATGCGGACCTCGCGCCTGGTCTCCAGCCTCACCGGGTACATCGTCCAGCCGAACAAGGCCGTGGTCGGCTCGAGCGCCTTCGCCCACGAGAGCGGGATCCACCAGCACGGCGTGCTCAGCAACCGGGCGACGTACGAGATCATGGATCCCCTCGAGATCGGGCTGGAGGGGAACCGGATCGTCCTCGGGAAGCACTCGGGTCGTCACGCGTTCGCCGACGCCCTCGCCAAGCTCGGGATCACCCTGGAGGGGGAGCGGCTGAACCGTGCGTTCGCACGGTTCAAGGAGCTGGCCGACCGGAAGATCCAGCTCACCGAGCAGGACCTGGAGGCGATCGTCGGGGAGGAGCTCGGCGCGGGGGCGGAGGAGACCTTCGTCCTCGAGTCCGTGGTGGTCGGCGGCGGCACCCACCTCGAGCCGCGGGCCACGGTGCACCTGCGGCGGGGGGACGAGGTGATCCAGGAGTCGGCGATGGGCGACGGCCTGATCGACGCCGCCATGGGGGCGATCCAGCGCGCGACCGGCGTCGAGGCGCGCCTCGTCACCTTCAACGTCTCGAGCGTGACCGGGGGCTCGGACGCCCTCGGCGACGTCGTCGTCCAGCTGGACGTCGAGGGGCGTCGCGTGACCGGACGGGGGGTCGCCACCGACGTGGTCGAGGCGAGCGCCCGGGCGTACCTGGCGGCGATCAACCGGGCCCTGCAGGTGCGGGCCGCGGGGGAGCGGGAGCGGGTGACGCCGTGAGCGCCGGGGTACCCGCCCGCACCTACCGCGTCGCCGTCATCCCCGGCGACGGCACGGGCCCGGAGGTGATCCGCGAGGGCCTGAAGGTCCTCAAGGCCGTCCGCGCCGTCGAGGGGTTCGCCGTCGAGCTCGAGACGTTCGACCTCGGCGGCGAGCGGTACCTGCGCACCGGCGAGGTGCTCCCGGACGGAGAGCTCGAGCGCCTCCGGCGGGTGGACGCGATCTACCTCGGGGCCGTGGGGCACCCACAGGTGAAGCCGGGGATCCTCGAGCGCGGGCTCCTCCTCCGGCTGCGCTTCGAGCTCGACCAGTACGTGAACCTGCGGCCCGTGATCCGCTACCCGGGGGTCCGGACCCTCATCCCCTCCCACGGGGACGGCGACGTGGACCTCGTGGTCGTGCGCGAGAACTCCGAGGGCCTGTACACGGGCGCCGGCGGGTTCCATCGCCGGGGCACGCCGTACGAGGTGGCGGTGCAGGAGTCGATCAACACGCGGCACGGCGTGGAGCGGATCGTGCGCTACGCGTTCGAGCTCGCCCGGAGCCCCGGGCGCCGGCGGAAGCTCACGCTCGTCCACAAGACGAACGTGCTCACCTACGCGGGCGACCTCTACCAGCGGGTGGTGGACGAGCTCGCGGCCGAGTACCCGGACGTCACGACCGACTACGTGCACGTCGACGCGGCCTGCATCTACTTCCTGGAGCAGCCGAGCCGGTTCGACGTGATCGTGACCGACAACATGTTCGGCGACATCATCACGGACCTCGGCGCGATCATCCAAGGGGGGATGGGCATCGCCGCCGGCGCGAACATCAACCCCCAGGGCGTCTCGATGTTCGAGCCGATCGGCGGCACGGCTCCCGACCACGTCGGCAAGGGGACCATCAACCCGCTCGCGGCGATCGGGGCGCTCCAGATGCTCCTGCGCTTCCTCGGGGAGGAGGGCGCGGCCGCGCGCGTCGACGCCGGGATCCGGTTCGCCTGCTCCAAGATGCACTCCATGCGGGCCGGCGAGATGGGATACACGACCTCCGAGGTCGGCGACCTCGTCGTGGAGGGGGCGACGGCATGAGCGAGGTCCGCGAGGTCGAGCTGTACGACACCACGCTCCGGGACGGGGCCCAGCGGGCGGGGATCTCGTACACTATCGAGGACCGGCTCCGGATCCTCCACAAGCTGGACCAGCTCGGCGTGCCGTACGTGGAGGGCGGGTGGCCCGGCGCGAACCCGCGGGACTCGGAGTTCTTCCGGCTGGCGACGAAGGAGACCCTCCGCCACGCGACCCTCACCGCCTTCGGCATGACGCGGCGGGTGGGGGAGCGGGCGGAGGAGAGCCAGGTCCTGCGCGAGCTCCTCGACGCCGGCACGGAGGTCGTCTGCCTGGTCGGCAAATCCTGGGACCTCCACGTCCGACAGGCGCTCCGCACCGACCTCGCCGAGGGGCTCGCGATGATCCGCGACTCCATCGCGTTCCTGCGGCGGGAGGGCCGGCGGGTGTTCTTCGACGCGGAGCACTTCTTCGACGGGTACCGGAGCGACCCGGCGTTCGCCCTCGCCACCCTCGAGGCCGCCGAGGAGGCCGGGGCGGAGCGTCTCGTGCTCTGCGACACGAACGGGGGGATGCTGCCCCGGGACGTGGCGGAGATCGTCGACGAGGTCCGACCGAGGGTCTCGGTGCCGCTCGGCGTGCACGTCCACAACGACACCGGCTGCGCGGTGGCGAACTCCCTCGTCGCCGTGGAGCACGGGGTGCACCAGGTGCAGGGGACGATCAACGGGTACGGGGAGCGCACCGGCAACGCCGACCTCATCCCCATCGCGGCCAACCTGACGCTGAAGATGGGGATCCGGTGCCTGCCCGAGGGGTCGCTCGCGCGCCTCACGGAGGTGGCCCACTACGTCGCCGAGGTGGCGAACCTCCCACCGGACTCGCACCAGCCGTACGCGGGGCGCTACGCGTTCACGCACAAGGCGGGGCTCCACACGAGCGGCGTCTCGCGGTTCACGGAGGCCTACGAGCACGTTCCGCCGGAGGCGGTGGGGAACCGGCGCGGCGTGGCGGCCTCCGATCTCGGCGGCGCGTCCACGCTCCGGATGAAGGCGGCGGAGCTCGGTGTGGAGCTCAGCGAGGAGGCGATCCCACGCCTCGTCCGCGAGATCAAGGAGCGGGAGGCCCGCGGCTACACCTTCGAGGTCGCGGACGCCTCCCTCGAGCTGCTCATGCGACGGGCCGACGGCTGGACCCAACCCTTCTTCGAGATCGAGAGCTACCGCGTCCACGTCGAGGAGCGCGTCGGGGACGGCGAGCCGCCCCTCGCCGAGGCCACGGTGAAGGTGGTGACGAAGGGGACCCGCCACATCGAGAGCGCGGAGGGCAACGGCCCCGTGAGCGCGCTCGACAACGCGCTGCGGAAGGCCCTCGCCAACGACTACCCGGAGCTCGAGCACATCACGCTGGAGGATTTCCGCGTCCGCGTCTTCGACGAGACGCACGGGACGGGAGCGGTGGTGCGCGTGCTCATCGACACCTCCAACGGCCAGCGGGAGTGGACCACGGTCGGGGTCTCGGAGAACATCATCGAGGCCTCGTGGGAGGCGCTGGTCGACGGGTACCTGTACGGGTTGCTGCACCCTCGGCAGGCCGAGGGGTAGACGCGGGGATGGCGCTCCGGATCCGGGAGGGCGAGCCGAAGGACGCGGAGGCCATCGCGCGGATCCACGTGCGGTCGTGGCAGGCGGCCTACCGGGGACAGCTCTCGGATGACTACCTCGACGGGCTCTCCGTCGCCGACCGCCTGGAACAGCACCGGACCGCGCTGGAGAACGCGGGGCCGTATCGGACCTGGGTCGCGGAGGAGGACGGCCGGGTGGTGGGGTTCGCCGTGACGGGGCCCAGCCAGGACGCGGACGCCGACGAACGGACGGGGGAGCTCTACGCGGTCTACCTGGACCCCGATCGCTACGGGCGGGGGATCGGCAAGCTCCTCTGCGACCATGCCCTCGCCGATCTGCGCGAGCGCGGGTTCCGCGCCGCCACCCTCTGGGTGCTGGAGACGAACGAGCGGGCCCGGCGCTTCTACGAGCGCGAGGGCTGGCGCCCGGACGGGCTCAGCACCCGCGAGCGCATCGACTGCGAGTTCCGTCCCACGGTCCGCTACCGGATCGAGCTCTGACCCTTCCCGTGGCCCTTGGCCTTGGCCCAGGGCGGCGGGCCGCCGGGGCCCTTGTGCTCCTTGTGCCACTGGCCCCAGACCCTGCCGTCCCCGGGCCCCGGAGCCGTCACCTCCGAGCCTCCACCGCCCGTGTCGCCCTCGCCGCCGGTCTCCGTTCCGCCGCCGCCGGTCTCCCCGGAGCCGGTCGCCACGCCCGCGACGGTTCCGAGGATCGGGCTCGTCCCCTCCGTCGGCGGGGCGGGCGGCTCCAGGACGGGGAAGAGCGCGCCCAGGATCTCGGCGAGGTTCGCGGTCACGCGTCGCGGCAGGTCCGCGACGACCCCGCCGAGTCGAGCCGTGACCTCCGCGTCGAACGGGGTCACGGAGAAGCCCGCCGCCAGGGCCTGCTCCCGGTACCGCATCAGGCTCTGGGCCTCCACGGCGGCGAGGACGTAGTTCCCCTCCCGCAGGGCCGCCATCATCCGCTCCAGCGACTCCTCGGCGCGGTCGAGGGGGGTCCGCGCGGGGGCTTCCTCGACGATGCCGCCGCCGGTGGTCCGTTCCTCCTCGGCGACGCGTTCGCCTCGAGGGGGACGCTCGGCGGTGATCGCCGTCACGACCCCCCACACGATGAGCAGGAGCCCCGCCACGGCCCCCATCGCGCGATACATCCCCGCGCGGCCGCGGCCGCCCCCGGGGTTCCCCGTCGTTCCTTCCATCGGGACCTCCCTCGCCTCCCGCGCCATCCCCGCAGCCGCGGGCTCCGCGGTCGGCGTCGACCCCGCGGAGAGCCGGCCGAGGAGCGTCGTGAGGGGGGAGAGCCCCGCCCCCTTGTCGAGGTACCCGTCGGCGCCGGGGGGTGGCGCACCTGCGCCGGGCAGGACGGAGGTCGAGACCACGATCCGGACGTCGGGCGAGGCCGCCCGGACGTCGTCGAGGCTGACGCCGAGCGGCACCAGGTCCTCGTCCAGGATGACGATGTCCGGCCTGCCCGTTCGCACGGCCTCGAGCACCTCACCCGGGTGGGTCACGTCGCCCACGATCGCGTACCCGGCGTCCTCGAGGATCCGACGGACCAGCGCTCGCTTCGCGTAGACGTTGCCCGCGAGCAGGACCCTGATGCGGTTGCCCTCGCCCATCCGTCCCTCCCGACCGCGTGAGCCGCGGGGCTGACGCCCCGCGGCTCGCATCCTGCCACGGAGGGGCCGGCCCTGACTACGGCCGAAGGTCGCGGCTCAGCCCGAGAGTTCGGCGTCCCGGCCGGCGAGCGCTCGCCGGGCCTCCAGGAGCTCGTCGATGCCCTCGGGGGGCAGGGGGCGGGCGAAGTAGTAGCCCTGGCCGAGGTCGCAGTGCAGGCGAAGGAGCTGTTCCAGCTGGTCGGCGCGCTCGATGCCCTCCGCCACGGGCCGCAGGTCGAGGTCCTCCGCGAGCTTGATGATCGTGGCGGTGAGCGCCGACTTCCGCTCGTCCAGGTTGAACGCGTCGATGAAGGACTTGTCGACCTTCAGGATGTCCACGGGGAACTGCTGGATGTAGTTGAGGGAGGAGTACCCCGTCCCGAAGTCGTCCACCGCGAGCTGGACGCCGAGCGCCTTGAGCTCGCGGAGCCGCTGGAGCGAGAGCTCGACGTCCTGCATCATGACGCTCTCCGTGATCTCGAGCACGAGGGTCTCGGGAGCGAGGCCCGAGCGCATGAGCGCGTCCGAGACGTCCGCGACGATCTCGGGGCGCTGGAGCTGCCGGGCCGAGAGGTTCACGGCGATGTGCAGCGGGGGCTGCATCGGGTACCGCTCCTGCAGGATCCGTCCCTGACGGGTCGCCTCCTGGAGGACCCAGGTTCCGATCGGCACGATGAGCCCCGTCTCCTCCGCGAGCGGGATGAACTCCATCGGCGGCACGAGGCCGCGCTCGGGATGCTGCCAGCGCAGGAGGGCCTCGAACCCCTCGATCTCGCCGGTGGCGAGCTCGATCACCGGCTGGTAGTGGAGCACGAACTCCCCGTTGTCCAGCGCGCGCTGGAGGTCGGCCTTGAGCTCGAGGCGGCGCAGCGCCACGTCGTGCATGGCGGGCTCGAAGATCTGGTACCGGTTCTTCCCCGCCTCCTTCGCCATGTACATCGCGACGTCGGCGTTCCGGAGCAGCTCCTCGGCGCCGAGGGTCCCTCGTTCGTGGGAGGCGTCCGCGGTCGCGATGCCGATGCTCGCGTGGCAGGTGACCTCCTTCCCCTCGAGGTAGAAGGGGGCGTCGAGGGCCTCCAGGATCCGCGCCGCGACGTCGGCCGCCCCGGTGCCGTCGCCCCCGTCCTCCAGGAGGACGGCGAACTCATCCCCGCCCAGACGGGCCGCGGTGTCGGCCGCCCGCAGGCAGTTCCGGAGGCGCTCTCCGACCTCGGCCAGCATGCGGTCGCC
>BEHO01000001.1 GCA_002898915.1 bacterium HR12 | reverse complement strand
CCCGGTACAGGGTCACCATCGCCTGCCCCACCCCGGACCGACCCGGCTCGACGAGCGTGTGCGGCACGCGGAGCCCCCGCCGCGGCGCGCCCTCGCGCACCCGGGCGAGCAGGGCCGGCGCCAGCTCGTCGAGGGACAGGGGCGTCTCGTCCGTGTACGCCACCCCGAACCCCCCGCCGAGGTCGAGCACGTCGGCCTCGAACCCGGTCCGGTCACGCAGCTCGACGAGGAGATCGAGGAGGACGTCGACGGCCGCGAGGTACGGCTCGACCTCCAGGATCTGGGAGCCGATGTGCGCGTGCAGCCCGACCGGTCGGACGCCCCCGAGCTCCATCGCCCGGGCCACGACGGCGGGGATCTCGGCCACCGGCATCCCGAACTTCGAGCCCGCCTCCCCCGTGCGGATCGCGCGGTGGGCCCCCGCCCCGACCTCGGGGAGGACCCGGAGGAGGATGTCCTGCACGACACCGCGCTCGCGGGCGATCCGGTCGAGACGCTCGAGCTCGTCGGGGTTGTCCACGTTCACCAGCCGCAGCCCCTCGTCGACCGCGAGGGAGAGCTCCGCGTCGGACTTGTTGTTCCCGTGCAGGACGATCCGGGAGGGCGGGGCGCCGGCCCGCAGGCACGCCTCGACCTCGCCCTCGGTGGCCGCGAGGAGGTCGAGCCCCTCCTCCAGGACGAGGCGGATCACGTGGTGGGAGGTGAAGGCCTTCACCGCGTACAGCGGGTGCGGGAACAGCCGGGCGAAGGTGCGGGCCCGCTCGCGCAGGTGGGCCTCGTCGGCGACGAGGAGCGGGGTGCCGAAGCGTGCGGCGAGCTCCTCGGCGGCGACGCCCGCGACGCGCAGCCCCGCGTCGTCCAGGACCGCGTTGGTCGGCCACGGCGGGGGCGCGGAGGCGGCCATCCCCGACGTCCTCAGGCCCCGACGTCGGTCGGCTCGCCCTCGAGCCGCTCCATCGACTCCGGCGCGTCCACCCCGAGGAGGCGGAGGACGTTCGCGATCGCCACCTTGGCGCCGGTCGCGAGGTGCAGGCGGGCCTGGGTCAGGGCTTCGTCGTCCGTGACGACGCGACACTCCGTGTAGAAGCGGTGGAACCGGGCCGCGAGCTCCTGCGCGAAGTAGGCGAGCCGGTGCGGCGCTCGGAGCTCCGCCGCCTCGAGGACCCGCCCGGGGAGCTCGGCGATGGCCCGGAGGAGGTCGCGCTCGGCTTCCGTCGCGAGCGGCGTGAGGTCGACCTCCTCCACCGGCCGGGGCGCGATCCCCCGCTCCGCCGCGTGCCGCAGGATGCTCGCGATCCGCGCGTGCCCGTACTGCACGTAGTAGACGGGGTTCTCCATGGAACGGCGTTTCACGAGCTCGATGTCGAAGTCGATCGGTGAGTCGTTGGAGCGGGCGAGGAGCGTGAACCGGGTCGCGTCCACGCCCACCTCATCGAGGAGCTCGTCGAGGGTCACGATGTCCCCCGCCCGCTTGCTCATCCGCACCAGCTCTCCGCCGCGGTAGAGCGTGACGAACTGGTAGAGCACGATCTCGACCGCCTCGGGGTCGTAGCCCAGCGCCTGCGCGGCCCCCTTGAGGCGGGCCACGTCGCCGTGGTGGTCGGCGCCCCACACGTAGATGAGCCGGTCGAAGCCCCGCGAGAACTTGTCCACCAGGTACGCGCAGTCCGCGGCGAAGTAGGTGGGCGCGCCGTTCGCGCGGATCAGGACGCGGTCCTTGTCGTCGCCGAAGGCCGTGGCCCGGAACCACACCGCGCCCTCGGCCTCGTACGCGTACCCCGCGGCCCGCAGGCGCTCCACCGCCTGCGCCACCTGGCCGGACGCGTGGAGCTCCCGCTCGTGCAGGTACCGGTCGAAGCGGACCCGGAACCGCTCGAGGGTCGCCTTGATCTGGTCGAGCACGAGGGCCGCGCCCTCCTGCAGGACGCGGGCGGCGCGCTCCGCGGGCGGCAGGTGCACGAGCGCGTCGCCGTGACGCGCCGCGATGGCCTCGGCGACGTCCGCGATGTACGCGCCGTGGTAGCCGTCGGGCGGCACCTCGGCGTCGATCCCGAAGCGCTGGAGGTACCGCGCCTCCACCGAGGCGCCGAACAGCTCCATCTGGCGCCCGGCGTCGTTGAAGTAGTACTCCCGCTCGACGTCCCAGCCGGCGGCGTCCATCACGTTGGCGATGGCGTCGCCGATCACCGCGTTGCGAGCGTGGCCGACGTGCAGGGGTCCCGTGGGGTTGGCGCTGACGAACTCCACCTGGACCCGGCGCCCGAGCCGCGCCGCCCGCCCGTAGGCCGGACCGAGACGCACCGCCTCCCGCAGGGCGTCGTGGAGCCAGGCGTCGGTGAGGAACAGGTTGAGGAACCCCGGCCCCGCCACCTCGGCCCGAGCGAGCACCGGGTCGGCGGGCAGGTGCGCGGCGAGGACCTCGGCCACCTCCCGGGGCGGGCGGCCCACGCGGCGGGCGAGGGCGAGGGCCACGTTCGTGGAGAAGTCCCCGTGCGCGCGGAGCTTGGGGACGGAGATCTCGACCTCGGGGAGAGCCCCGTCCACGCCGAGCTCCCCCGCGCTCGCGCGCAGGGCCTCGCGGACCAGCTCGGCCAGGCGTCGCTCGATCACGCCCGAAGGGTACCGACGGGCTCGGCCCGGCGACGAGCGGTTGCTAGACTCGTGCTCGCGAGCCCTCGTAGCTCAGTGGATAGAGCGCCGGCCTCCGGAGCCGGGTGCGCAGGTTCGAGTCCTGCCGAGGGCACCGCTCCCGCCCGACGGGCGGCACGAGTCCATGGTGCACCGATCCCGAGACGCGCGCGCCCGACCGGACGGCCCCCAGCCGGGAGGGCCGCGGTGAGCGTCGCGTCCCACGACGACGTCGGTCTCACCGAGCGCAGCCTCGACCCGGACCCCATCCGACAGCTCCGCCGGTGGCTGGAGGAGGCCGAGCGGGCCGGGATCGCCTTCCCCGAGGCCATGGCCCTGGCCACCGCGGACGCCCGGGGCCGGCCCTCGGTCCGGCACGTCCTCATGAAGGGCCTGGACGAGCGCGGGGTGCTGTTCTTCACCAACCTCGGCAGTCGCAAGGGCAGGGACCTCGCGGAGAACCCCCACGCGGCCGCCGTGTTCCTGTGGCGCGAGCTCGACCGGCAGGTCTCGCTCGCCGGCCCGGTCGAGCCCGCGAGCCGCGAGGAGGCCGAGACCTACTTCCGCACGCGCCCCCGCGAGGCGCGGCTCGGCGCCTGGGCCTCGCGCCAGAGCCAGCCCGTCGCCTCGCGGGAGGAGCTCGAGGCCGCCTACCGCGCCGCGAGCGAGCGCTTCCCCGGCGAGGACGTGCCGCTGCCCCCGCACTGGGGCGGCTTCCGCATCGTCCCCGAGACGTTCGAGTTCTGGAAGGGCCGGGAGCACCGGCTCCACGACCGGTTCCGCTACACCCGGGGGCCCGACGGGTGGCGCCTCGAGCGCCTCTACCCGTAGCCTCAGCCCCGGAGCTCGATCGCGACCTCCGGTGGGCGGCGGAGCGAGTTGTGCACGGTGCAGTGCTCCACGACCGCCCGGAGCGCCGCCCGCCGCTCCTCGGGGACGCCCGCGGGGAGGCGCACCACGATCCCGACCCGCCCCACCCTCGAGGGCCGATCCTCCGCGAAGGCGAACCCGCACTCCACCGCGAGCCCCTCCGTCGGCAAGCCGTGGCGACGCAGGAACCGCCCCGCGTAGAAGGCCACGCAGCTCGCGAGGCCGGCGACGAACAGCTCGGTGGGGGTGGGGCCAGCGTCCTCGCCCCCGTCGTCCTGCGGCTGGTCGACGACGAGCTCGTGGCCCCGGATCCGGACCCGGTACCGGTCCCCACCCTCGTGCTCGACGAGCATCTCGTCCATCACTCGCCCCTCACAACACGGGGCGCGGGCCCGAACTTCCACGGCGCTCGGGCCGAACGGCCGCAGGCGCGCGGGTCGTTCGGCCGAGGGCGGTCTGACCGGACGGTCATCCGGCGCGGGCCCCGTCGGAGGCTCGACCCGTTCGGTAAGGTTCCCGGCGTCGGTCGAAGCGAAGGAGGGTGCCCGTGACCACGACTGAGGAGCTCCGCCACGCGGTCTCCGAGACCATGCCGCGAACCGTCGCCGACCTCGAGCGGCTGGTGCGGATCCCCTCGATCGCGTTCGACGGGTACGACCCCGCGCCCGTCCGGGCCTCGGCGGAGGCGACCGCCGAGATCCTCGAGGCCGCCGGGTTCCGGGGGGTGCGGCTGATCGAGCTCCCCGACGGCGTGGACCACCCGGCGGTCTACGGCGAGGTCCCCGGGCCGCCCGGCGCCCCGACGGTCCTCCTCTACGCCCACCACGACGTCCAGCCCGAGGGGCCGCCGGAGGCGTGGACCTCGCCCCCCTTCGAGCCCGTCGTCCGGGAGGGCCGCCTCTACGGCCGCGGCTCCTCGGACGACAAGGCGGGGATCGTCGCGCACGCGGCGGCGATGCGCGCGTTCGACGGGCGGCCCCCGGTCACCGTGAAGGTGCTCGTCGAGGGCGAGGAGGAGGCGGGGACCGCGCATCTGCCCTTCCTCATCGAGGGCCATCGCGACCTGCTCGCGGCCGACGTGCTCTGCATCGCCGACGGCGGCAACTGGCGCACCGGGATCCCGGCGCTCGAGACCTCGATCCGCGGTGTCGTCGACGTCCGGGTCACCGTCCGCACCGCCGACCTCGCGGTCCACAGCGGCGTGTACGGCGGGCCCGCGCCGGACGCCCTGAGCGCCCTGGCCCGGATCCTCGCGAGCCTCCACGACGACGCGGGCGAGGTCCGGATCCCCGGCCTCTCGCGCCTCCCCTGGGACGGCGTGGAGGTGGACGAGGCGGAGTTCCGCCGCGACGCACGGCTGCGCCCGGGCGTCCAGCTCCTCGGTCACGGCAGCATCGCCGAGCGCCTGTGGTCCGCGCCGGCCGTCTCGGTCCTCGGCATCGACGCCCCCGGCGTGCGGGAGGCGTCCAACCAGCTCGTGCCCGTGGCGCGGGCCAAGATCAGCCTCCGCATCGCCCCCGGCGAGGACCCCGACCGGGCGCTCGATCTGCTCACCGAGCACGTCCTCGCCCACGCCCCCTGGGGCGTGGAGGTCGAGGTGGAGCGGGGCGAGGGCGGCGCCGGCATCCGGATCCGCGCCGACGGCCCCGCCCACGCGGCGATGGCCCGCGCGATGGAGCTCGCCTACGGCCGGCCCCCGGTGTACACGGGGAGCGGCGGGTCGGTCCCCCTCGTGCCGGTGCTCGCCCGGACGTTCCCCGAGGCGGAGATCCTGATCTACGGCGCCGCCGACGAGCGGAGCCAGTACCACTCGGTGGACGAGAGCGTGGACCTCGGGGACCTCGAGCGGACGGCCCTGGCCGAGGCCCTGCTCTGGCGGGAGCTCGCCGGGACCTGACCGGGTGCGCCCGCGCGCGAGCGCTGCTACCGTGTGGGTGATGGACGAGCGCAGCGGAACCGAGCAAGCGTCGGTCAGGCCGGAGGTGGTCGAGGGGCGCTCGGAGTCGGGCCAGCCCCAGCAGGGCCAGCGGCCGGAGGCGATGCCGCAGGAGGCCATCACGCACCCCGCCAAGCTCCTGCGGATCGCGAGCATGGTGCGGGAGCTCCTCGACGAGACGCGCCAGGCCTCCCTCGACGAGCCGGGGCGGATCCGCCTCCGGCAGATCTACGAGCGCTCCGTGGGCGAGCTCGAGGAGGTCCTCTCGCCCGACCTGAAGGAGGAGCTGGCCTCGCTCGCGCCGCCGATGCAGGGGGTGCCGAGCGAATCCGAGATCCGCGTGGCCCAGGCCCAGCTCGTCGGCTGGCTCGAGGGCCTGTTCCACGGCATCCAGGCCGCCCTCTTCGCGCAGCAGGCGGCGGCCCGCGCGCAGTTCGAGGAGCTCCGACGCCGCGGGCTCCCCTCGGCGCAGCAGCCCGAGGCCCCGAAGCCCGGCCAGTACCTGTAGCCGCCCGGCCGGGCCGTCGCTCCGGTCACCTGCCCGCGGTCCCGCCGGCGCGCTCCCGGGTGAGGATCTGCGCCAGCATGATGGGGAAGAACGTGATGGCGATGGCGAGGAGCGCGACCACGTTCGTCACGGGCTTGGCCCTCGGCCGGAACAGGATGGAGAAGATGTAGATCGGCAGCGTCTGCTGCTGGCCCGCCGTGAACGTGGTCACGATGATCTCGTCGAAGGAGAGCGCGAAGGACAGGATCGCGCCGGCCAGGATGGCCGTGGCGAGGTTCGGGAGGAGCACGTAGCGGAAGGTCTGCAGGCCGGAGGCGCCGAGATCCGCCGACGCCTCGACGATGTTCGGTGAGAGACGCCGCAGCCGGGCCACGACGTTGTTGTAGACGATCACGATGCAGAACGTGACGTGGCCGATGACGATGGTCCAGAACCCGAAGCTGGCGCCGGCGAGGGACAGCGTGGAGCGGAGCGCGATCCCCGTCACGATGCCGGGCAGCGCGATCGGGAGGACCACGATGAAGGCCACGGCCTCCCGCCCGGGGAAGCGGGCGCGGTAGACGGCCCCGGCGAGGAGCCCCCCGAGCACGATCGCGACCCCGGTGGAGAGCCCCGCCACGAGGAGCGAGAGCCGCACCGCCCGCCACATGTCCTCGTCGGCGAAGGCCACGGAGAACCACCGCGTCGTGAAGCCGGGCGGGGGGAACGTGAACGCCGAGGACTGCGTGGTGAAGGCGTAGAGGACGATGACGAGGAGCGGGAAGTAGAGGAACCCGAACACGAGGGCCGAGGCGAGCTTCAGCCCCACGCCGGCCCGACGCGCGCCCGCCCCGCTCATAGCGCCTCGAACGCCCCCGCGCGCTTGGCGATCGCGAGGTAGACGAGCATGACGGCCATGGCCACGAACGTGAAGACCGCGGCGAGCGGCAGGTTCCCCGCCACGCCCTGCTGCACGTAGACCATCTGGCCCAGGTAGAACTCGGACGTCCCGAAGATCTGGGGCAGGATGAAGTCGCCGAGCGTGAGGGAGAACGTGAAGATCGAGCCGGCGACGAGCCCCGGCTTCGCGAGCGGCAGCACGATCCGACGGAAGGTGGTGCCCGGCCGCGCGCCGAGATCGTCGGAGGCCTCGAGGTAGCTGAGGGGGACCCGCTCCAGCGCCGCCTGCACGGGCAGGATCATGTACGGGAGCCAGAGGTACACGTACACGACGAACAGGCTGAACTTCGACTGGACGAGGGTCGGGCCGCCGACCACGGGCGCGCCGAGGAGGGCGCGCATCACGCCGTCCAGCCCGAGTCGCTCCATCGCCCACATGAACAGCCCCTCGCCCGCCATCACCGAGCGCCAGGCGAGGGCGCGGACGAGGTAGCTCGTCCACAGCGGCATGATCACCCAGATGTAGAGGAACGTCTTCATCCGCGGCGAGGCGTAGCGAGCCATGTAGTAGGAGATGGGGAAGGCGAGGAGCGCGCACGCGATGGAGACGGCCGCCGCCATCCCCACCGTCCGCAGCACGATCTCGTAGTTCGCGGGCTGCGCGAGCTGGGCGAAGGTCGAGAGGGTGAACCGACGGACGACGAGCCCGGTGAACTCCTCCAGCAACCACAGGCTGTAGAGGACGAGGGAGCCCAAGGAGCCGAGGTACAGCAGCCCCAGCCACAGCAGGCCCGGGAGCAGGAAGAGCGCGAGCCGCACCGCCGGGTGGCGGTGGAAGAACGCGCTCACGCGGAGCGGGAGCGAGCGCGTCGACGCCACGGAGCTCATCGGCGCGGGCACCCCTCATCGCGGAGGTGGCGCCGAGGCTCGGAACCCCGGCGCCACCTGCCGCTCATACGTCCTCGACCGTCCGACTACCGACCGCCGATGACGGCGACCATGTTCGTGACCCACTCGTAGTAGGGGACGCACTCGGTCGCCGGGTCGTCGTCGAAGCAGTCCGACGACGGCGTCTTCCAGAACTCGATCCGGTCGAAGTTGTCGATCCCGTTGATCTTGCAGCCGTCCGGACCCAGCAGCTCGTTCCCCTCGCAGGCGGAGGGCACGACCGGCACCGAGCCGAACCAGGCCGCCAGGTCGCCCTGGAGCTTCGGGTTCAGCGACCACTCGAGCCAGCGGTAGGCGCAGTTCGGGTGCGGCGCCTGCGCGTGCATCATCGTGGTGTCGGCCCAGCCCGTGGCCCCCTCCTCGGGCACCACGCTGTCGATCGGCTGCTTCTCGAAGTACTTCAGGTAGTTCACCTGGAACGGCCAGGAGGAGCTCACGACGGCCTCGCCGTTCGCGAAGTCCTCCATCTGCACGAACGCGTCGTGCCAGTAGCGGCCGACGAGCTCGCGCTGCTGACGGAGCAGGTCGATGGCCGCCTCGAACTGCTCACGGGTGAGCGCGTAGGGATCCGTGATCCCGAGCTCCGGCCGGTGCGCCCGCAGGTACAGCGCGGCGTCCGCGATGTAGATCGCGCCGTCGTAGGCCTGGACCCGGCCCTTGTTGCTCTTGCCGTCGGGGAGCGTCATCTCCTCGAAGACGACGTTCCAGCTGGTCGGCGGCTGGTCCCCGAAGACCTCGGTGTTGTACATGAGCACGTTGCTGCCCCACTGGTAGGGCACGCCGTAGTGCTCGCCCTTCCCGTCGCCGTCGGTGTCGACGGTGTGCCACGGCGCGTCCTGGAGCCGCGGGTCGATCGTGTCCCACGACGGGATCAGGTCGATGTTGATCTCCTGGACCGTGCCGCCCTCGATCAGGCGCAGGCTCGCGTCGCCCGACGCGGTCACCAGGTCGAACTGGCCGGCCCCCTCCTGCATGAGGGCGACCATCTCGTCCGAGGTGTTCGCCACCTTGACGTTCACCTCGCACCCGGTGTCCTTCTCGAACTGGGTGACCCAGTCGTAGTTCGGGTCCGTCGAGCCGTCCTCGATGTAGCCGGCCCAGGCGATGATGTTGACCTGACCCTCGCCCGCGCCGAGCTCGGTGATCATGCCGCCTCCGGCACCACCACCGCCTCCGCCGTCGCCGCCACCACCGCCGCCGCACGCGGCGGCCAGCACGGCGAGCACCCCCACGAGCGCGAGCGCGCGCAACCGGTTCGTCATGCGTCCCCCTCCTCCGGGTCCTCCGACCCCTCCGAACCCTGGGCCCGTTCCACGGGCCGATTGTTGCCTCGGTTCCAGACCAGCCGCACCGGCCGGCCCCGGACCTGGAGCGCCTCCATCGACGAGGTGGTGAGGTTCTGCTGGAACACGACGAGCTCACCCCCCCCGTCGAGGGACACGATGTACTTGGTCAGCGCGCCGATGTAGACGACCTCCCGGACGTGGCCGGTCGCGGTGCACTCGTCCGGCCGCACCGGCGCGTCGAGCTCCGCCAGATGGATCTTCTCGGGGCGGATCGTGAAGGGCGCGGGCGAGCCCGCGATCCGCTCGGCCACCTCGCCCTCCAGCACGTTCGAGGTCCCCACGAACCCCGCCACGAAGGCCGTGGCCGGGCGCTCGTAGACCTCGGCCGGTGTCCCCACCTGCTCGACCTTCCCGTGGTTGAACACGGCCAGGCGGTCGCTCATCGTGAGCGCCTCCTCCTGGTCGTGCGTGACGTAGATGAAGGTGAGCCCGACGGCCTGCTGGATCTGCTTCAGCTCGATCTGCATCGCCTGGCGCAGCTTGAGGTCGAGCGCCCCGAGGGGCTCGTCGAGCAGGAGCACCTTCGGACGGTTCACGAGGGCGCGGGCCAGGGCGACCCGCTGCCGCTGGCCGCCCGAGAGCTGCGAGGGCTTGCGGTCCCCGAGATCGGCCAGGCGCACCATCTCCAGGGCCTCGACGACCCGGCGATGCCGCTCGGCCTTGGGGACCTTCTTCACCTTCAGCCCGTACTCGACGTTCTCCTCCACGGTCATGTGGGGGAACAGGGCGTAGTCCTGGAAGACGGTGTTCACGTCCCGCTCGTAGGGGGCGAGGTCCGTCACGTCCCGTCCGTCCAGGAAGACCCGGCCCTCGGTCGGGGCCTCGAAGCCCGCGATGAGCCGCAGGCAGGTCGTCTTGCCCGAGCCCGAGGGGCCGAGCATGGAGAAGAACTCGCCTTCGCGGACCTCGAGGTCGACGCCGTCCACCGCCACGACGTCGCCGAAGCGCTTCACGACCCCCTCGAACCGCACGGCCACCCCCGGGCCGGTCTCGATCCGGGCCGCCGATCGCTCGGTCGGGGTCTGCGTCGAGGTCACACCACCACCCATGGTCGGGAGAACGGCGCTCATCTTGCACGCCGCGGGCGAGGGTGGCAACCCAAGGGAGCCGACGGGACCTCACCGGTCCTCGGGCGTGCGCGCCGAGGGGCGGAGCTCCGCCGCGAGGCGCGACGTGAGCTCCCGCAGGATCTCCGGTCCTCGGTAGACGAACCCCGTGTAGACCTGCACCGTGGTCGCCCCCGCCCGCAGGCACGCGAGGGCGTCCTCCCCGGTGAAGATGCCCCCGCAGGCCGTGATGGGGACGACGCCGTCGGGCGACGCGCGCACCTCGCCCACGAGCCGGACCGTGTCCGCGAGCAGGACGCGCCCCGCGAGCCCTCCCCGCCCCACCGCGAGCCGACGGTCGGCGACGGGCCGGGTGTTGGAGCACACGAGCCCGTCGGCCCCGCCGTCCACCGCGATCCGCGCGAGGGTCAGCACGACCTCCCGCTCCACGGCGGTCCGGAACGGCGGGAGCTTGACGAACAGCGGCCTGGTGCGCCGGGCCCCGAGCTCCCGCAGGAGCGCGGCCAGGTGGGCCTCGGTGTCGCGGTCGCGCCCCCAGGACACGTTGGGGCAGCTCGCGTTGAGCTCGACCCCGTCGACGTGCGGCTCGGGCAGGGCGTGCGACGCCACGGCGTCCGGCACGGCCTCGTCGGCGATGCTCACGAGCCGCGGCGACGTCCTCGGGCTCCGTGCGAGGCGCCGGGCGACGGCCTCCGCACCGGGGTTCGGCAGCCCCATGGCGTTCACCAGCGCGAGCCGGGTCGGCGAGCGCACGACCCGTGGACGGGGGTTCCCGGCCCGCGGGTGTCGGGTCACGGTCCCGCCCACGACGTACCCGAACCCCAGCCGACCGAGCGCGGCGAGACGCTCGCACCCCTTATCGAAGCCCGCGGCGAGACCGATCGGGTTCGGCAGACGGATGCCGGCGAGGGTGGTCTCGAGGGCCGGGTCCCGGACGGCGCCGCCGATCCGCTCCCAGGGGAGCGGCAGCGCGAGGGCGTGCATCACGAGGCGGTGGGCGACCTCCGGCGGCAGCGCGGAAAGCGCGGGGTGCACGACCGCCCGGTACCAGCCCATCGGGGGCCTATGCTACGCGGGATGACGTCCGACCTCGCGCGGCGGATCCTCGAGGTATCCGAGCTCCACGGCGACTTCGTGCTCTCCTCGGGCCGGCGCTCGACCGTCTACTTCGACAAGTTCCGCTTCCTCACCGATCCCGCGCTGCTGCGCGAGGTGGCCCGCGCGGTGACCGCGCTCCTGCCGGAGGGCGTCACCCACCTCGCCGCCCCAGAGGGAGCAGCGACGCTGCTCGTCGCCGCCGTCGGCCTGGAGACCGGCCTGCCCATCGCCGTGGTCCGCAAGGAGCCCAAGCCGTACGGCACCCGCTCGCAGGTGGAGGGCCACGCGCCGCCCGGGGCCCGGGTCGCGCTCATCGAGGACGTCTCGACCACCGGCCACCAGGTGCTCCGGGCGGCCCGCGCGCTCGAGGAGGCGGGCTGCGCCGTCGAGCTCATCGTCCTCGCCATCGACCGCGGCGGCGCCGAGCGCCTGCGCGAGGCGGGGTACGCGGTCCGAACCGTCGCGGAGGTCCGCCCAGCCGAGGGACGTTAGGCGGGCGGCGCGGAGACGGGGCCGGGGTTCACCACGCGCCAGATCCGGAGGCTCCAGAGCAGGCGGCTGCCGCGGGTCCGGAGGTCCAGGATCCCCTCCCGCATCATCCGGGCCACGGCCTTCGACCTCGCCACGACGTCGGGGAGGGGGAACTCCCGCTCCAGCAGTCGGTGGAGGTTCGCCGCGCCGAACAGGGCCTTGGCGGTCTCGAGGATCGTGCGTTCGTTCTGGATCGTGCCGGTCGGCAGGTAGATCCGCCCGCCGGGGACCAGGCAGTCGTTCTCCCGGATGCTCTTCAACATGGCCGCCGGCAGCTCCGCGCCGGTCGGCCCGCCCGCGTGCCCATCCGGGAACCAGCCGGCGAGCTTGCCGATCTCGTCCGGGATGCCCGAGACGTCCCCGATGATGACCGTGGCACGCTCCCCCCGGACCGGCTCCAGGAGGTCGCCGACGCGGAACTCCACCCGGTCCTGGAGCCCGAGCCGCTCCGCGTTCACCCGTGCGATCTCGACCGCTCGCTCCGACAGGTCGCACCCGATCACGCGCTTCGCGCCGAGCCGGGCCGCGACGAACGACAGGACGCCGCACCCGCATCCGACGTCGATCACGACGTCGTCCGGGCCGATCTCGAGCGCCTCGGCCAGGGTGCGGCTGGTGTGCGTGGGGTGGAACACCCCCTCCCCCAGCCACACGGTGAACGGGCCGGTGCGGCCCTTCCACTCGAGCTCGAGCATCCCCTGGTCCGTGTCCGTCATGCGACCTCCATCCTGAGGGCTCGCCCGCCGCAGGTCAATCTCGGGAGGCGGCAACCCGCGGCCAGCCTAGACCCTCGGAGGGGAGAGCGGCACATCCTCGCCCGGGACGAGCTCGCCCCGCTCGATCCGCTCGGCGTCGCGCTCCGCGGCGCGCGCGACCTCGGGGCAGTCCACCCCGCGATGGCCCGCGGGGTACCGCCCGATCCGCGAGGCGGCGCGTCGCAGCAGCGTGATGGCCCCGTGGGCGTTGCCCCGCAGGAGGTGGACGTAGCCCGCGCCGAGCTGGGACAGGCCCTTGAACAGCTCCGCGTCCGGGGTGTCGCGGGCCTGCTTCCACGCCGTCTCCCAGGCCTCGTGGGCGGGGAAGAACCGCCCCGCGGCGAAGTGCGCCCGCCCGAGCCGGTGGTTCTCCTCGAGCGGCAACGCGTCGAAGTCCTCGAGCTCGAGCGCGTTCGGCGTCCCCCACGGCTGCGGTCGGCCGAGCCGGTCGCGCGGACGCTCGGGCTTGTTCCGGCTCGGCGTCGGCCGGCCGCGCTTGCCCCTCGCCTCCTCACGCACGGACCCATCGTACCGGTGCTGGCTTCGCGGCCCCCGCCTGGCTACGCTCCGGTCGGTGGAGCCGCGCCGACCGACCCCCGAGGAGCCCATCCGCGTGCGCTTGGAGCGCGACGGCGAGCGCATGCCGCCGTGGGTGTCGCGGCTGCTCGTCCTGCTCGTGCTCACGTACCTCGTCTCGCTGCTCGCGCTGGCGGCCTTCCGCCAGCTCCGCGAGCTCATCCTGTGGCTCCTCGCGGCGCTGTTCCTGTCCTTCGCGCTCGAGCCGGCCGTGAACTGGCTGGCGGCCAGGGGATGGCGGCGCGGCGTCGCCACCGCCGCCGTGCTCCTCGGCCTCGGGCTGCTCGGCCTGCTCGCCCTCGGCGCGATGGTGCCGCTCGTCGTCGACCAGGTGCAGGAGCTGATCCGACGCCTCCCCGGATGGCTGGACCGGATCAGCGTGTACACGGAGCGATGGTTCGACGTGGAGCTCACCGGCGAGCGGATCATCCAGCAGATCAAGACCGCTCAGGCCGATGTCGGCAAGCTCGCCGAGAACGTGGCGCAGGTCGGGCAGTTCGTGCTCGGCCTCATCTTCCAGGTGCTCACGATCGGCCTGTTCACCTTCTACCTCGTGGCGGACGCGCCCCGGTTCCGCCGCGCGGTGTGCTCCCTGTTGCCCCCCCAGCGTCAGCGCGAGGTCCTGGCCGCCTGGGAGATCGCCGTGGACAAGACCGGCGGCTACCTCTACTCGCGGCTGCTCCTCGCCGCGATCTCGGCCACGGTGTCCTTCGTCGTCCTGACCGTGCTCCGGGTGCCGTTCGCGATCCCCCTCGCGCTCTTCCTGGGGTTCGTCTCCCAGTTCATCCCCGTCGTCGGCACCTACATCGCCGCCGCCGTGCCGCTCCTCGTCGCGCTCCTCGAGAACCCCTGGTCGGCCCTGGTCTTCCTGATCTACGTGCTCGTCTACCAGCAGCTCGAGAACTACCTGCTCGCGCCGAGGATCACGGCCCGCACGATGGCCCTCCACCCCGCCGTGGCCTTCTTCGCCGCGCTCGCCGGCGGCTCGGTATCCGGTCTGCTCGGCGCCATCGTCGCGCTGCCCGCGGCGGCCATCATCCAGGCCACGATCTCGACCTACCTCACCCGCCACGAGGTGGTGGAGTCGGAGCTCACCCGGGAGCGGCCGCCGCACGAGCCGGCCGAGCGCTAGCCCCCGCCCCTCGGGCCGTGGGAGACTCGCCCCGTGGAGCGCGTCACGCTCGTGCCGCACACCCACTGGGACCGCGAGTGGTACGCGCCCTTCGCGGAGTTCCGGCCCCGGCTCGTCGCCATGATGGATGCCCTCCTCGAGCTCGCCGACCGCGGGTTCCCCCACTTCCACCTGGATGGGCAGACCGCGATGATCGACGACTACCTCGCGGTCCGTCCCGAGCGCGAGCCCGAACTCCGGCGCCACGTCCGCGCGGGACGTCTCTCGGCGGGGCCGTGGGTCACGCAGATGGACGCGTTCCTCGTCTCGGGCGAGTCGCACATCCGGAACCTCGAGATGGGGTTGGCCCGGGCCCGCGAGCTCGGCCGGGCCCTGGAGGTCGGCTACCTGCCCGACCAGTTCGGGCACATCGGGCAGATGCCGCAGATCCTCCGCTCGGCCGGCATCGAGCACGCCGTGGTCTGGCGCGGGGTCCCCCGGACCGTCGACCGGGACGTGTTCCGGTGGGAGGCCCCCGACGGGAGCGAGGTCCTCGCCGAGTACCTGGCCTTCGGCTACTTCAACGGGGAGGCGTACCGACGGGCCGAGGATCCCCGGGAGCTCGCGCGTCGGATCGAGGAGACCCTGGGGAGGCAGCGGCCCTTCCGCGCGTCCGACCGCATCCTCGTCATGGTGGGGTCCGACCACGCGGGGCCGGACCCCTCGCTGCCCCAGCGGGTGGCCGCGGCCGCCTCGCACCTGGAGGGCGTGGAGGTCCGGATCGGGGGTCTCGAGGACCACCTGGGCGGGCGGCGCCTGCGCGGCCCGGTGCCGACCCACCGCGGCGAGCTGCGCTCCTCGGCTCGGGCCAACCTCCTCACCGGCGTGGCCTCGGCCCGGGCCAACCAGAAGCGCGAGCGCGCCAGGGTCGAGGCGCTCCTGGAGCGCGCGGCGGAGCCCCTCGCGGCCCTCGTCCCCGGCTTCCCGTGGCCCGAGGAGCGGCTGCGGGAGGCGTGGACGCTGCTCCTCTGGAACGGGGCCCACGACTCCGCCTGCGGCTGCTCCCACGACCGCGTGGCGCGTGACGTCGCGGCCCGGTTCGCGGCCGCCCGGGCCATCGCCGAGGCCGTGGTGGACGAGGCGCTCACGACCCTCGGCGCGCGCGTCGCTGCGGCCGGCACGATCCGGTTCAACCCCTCCCCGTTCGAGCGCGACGGGGTGCCCGGCCTCGGCTGGCGGGTGGTGGCGGGGGGCGCCGAGCCGGCCGAGCTCCCCCTCTCGGTCGGGATCGAGGACGGCTGGGTCCGCGCGGCGGGGCTCGCCTTCGCCCTCCGGGACGAGCCGGACCAGGGCGACCTCTACACCTTCTGTCCGGGCGGGGAGGCCCGACCGCCCGAGCGCCTGGAGACCGACGGTCGGACGGTCCGCGCCACCTGGCCGGGCCTCGAGGTGCGCCTGCGCCTCCGCCGGCTCCGCGGTGAGCCCTTCCTCCGCCTGGAGGGGGCCGTCCGGAACGAGCGCCCCGACCACCGCCTCCGGCTGCACCTCCGCCTTCCCGAGCGCGCCGAGGGCTCCCTCGCCGGCTCGCCGTTCGAGCTCGTCCGACGCCCCCTGCTCGGCGAGGGCGGGGTGGAGCCGCCGTCCCCGCTCTGGCCGGCGCGAGGGGTGGTGGCCGCGGGCGGTCTCGCCGCGCTCGCCGAGGGCGTGGTCGAGTACGAGGTCACCGGCGGCGAACTCGCGATCACGCTCCTCCGCTGCGTCGGCACGATCAGCCGCGAGCGCCTCGAGACGAGGCCGTACGCCGCAGGACCGGACGTCCCCACCCCCGAGGCGCAGATGCTCGGCACGTGGCCGCTGGCGCTCGGGGCGATGCGGGCCGGCTCGCCGTCGGCGCTGCTCGCGGCCTGGGAGCGCTTCGCCCTGCCCCTCCTCGAGGCGCCGGCCACCGGCGGCGGCTCCCTCCCCGCCGCGGGGACCCTGCTCGAGCTGGAGGGCGAGGCCTGCCTCTCCGCCGTGCGGCGCGTCGGCGGGGAGCTCGAGGTGCGGGTGTGGAACCCGCTCGACCGTCCGGCGCGGGCGCGCGTCGAGGGGCTCGAGCTCGACCTCGGGCCGGCGCGCATCCAGAGCGTCGCGCTCGGCCGAGCCCGCGCGCGTCCTGCCTGAACGCGAGGTCCACACCCACCGCCGGGGTCAGCATGGGCGGAGCCGTCCGGTCGCGGCGGGCGACCGCTCGAGCACCTCGCGGTGGGCCGTCGTGACGAGCGCCGCGGGGTCGGCCTGTGCGTCAGGACCCGACATCCTCCTCGGCTCCGCCCGCGATCAGCCGCAGGGCCTCGCGGAGGGTCTCGAACCGACGCTCGCCGAGCTCCCGCCGGGTCCGGCTCTCGATGGCCGCGACGAGGCGTCGCACCTCGGCCGCGAGGCGCCGGCCGCGCGCCGTGAGGCGCACGATCTTGGCCCGGGCGTCCTCGGGGTCCGGCACGCGCCGGACGTACCCGCGCTGCTCGAGCTCGTCGACGACGAGCATCATCCCCTGCTTGGTGACCCGCGCCCGCCGCGCGAGCTCGGTCAGGCGGGTGCCGGAGCGGCGGTCGATGTGCAGGAACACCACGGCGTGGCCGGGGCGGACGTCCGGGTAGCCGCGCTCGGTCAGGGCGCGCGCCAGCTCCGCGGCGAGCGCTCGGTGGGCCTCGAGGAGCAGACGGGCGAGGTCCGGCGGGCTCACGACCCCACCGCGTCCGGGGTCGACGGCCGACGGGGCGGCGAGCCGAGCTCGGACGAGCGCTCGCGGGTCCGGACGACCTCCCCCGAGGCGAGGATCACGCCGTCCTCGCACTCCGCCTGGACGAGCCCGCCGCGGAACTGCTGCTCGTAGAGGCGCGCGTACAGACCGCCGCGCTCGAGCAGCTCGGCGTGGGTCCCCCGCTCGACGATCCGGCCGCGGTCCACCACGAAGATGACGTCGGCCCGCAGGATGGTCGAGAGGCGGTGCGCGATGGCGATCGTCGTCCGTCCCTCCATGAGCGGCTCGAGGGCCGCCTGGACGAGACGCTCCGAGGTCGTGTCGAGGTTCGAGGTCGCCTCGTCCAGGATGAGGATGCGGGGGTCCTTGAGGATGACGCGAGCGATCGCGAGGCGCTGCTTCTCCCCGCCCGAGAGCTTGTAGCCACGTTCCCCGACGACGGTGTCGTAGCCGTCCGGCAGCTCCAGGATCCGGTCGTGGATGTTCGCGGCGCGGGCCGCCGCCTCGAGCTCCTCCTGGGTGGCGTCGGGCTTGCCGTACAGGAGGTTCCGGCGCACGGTCGTGTGGAACAGGTACGTCTCCTGGGTCACGACCCCGATGAGGTCCCCGAGCGAGTCGAGGCGGATCCTGCGGACGTCGACCCCGTCGATCGTCACCGCACCGCGCTGGACGTCGTAGAGGCGCGGGATGAGGTAGGTGATCGTCGTCTTGCCCGCGCCGCTCGGCCCGACGAGGGCGGCGAGCTGACCCGGCTCGATCCGGAAGCTGACGTCCTCCAGGGTCCACTCCCGCGGAGGCCCCGCCGGCGCGTCGGTGGGGCTGACGGGCGTGGCGCGCTCCGCCGGAGCCTCGTACCGGAACCACACGTGGTCGAAGGCCACCTCCCCGCGCACCTCCGTGGGACGGAGCTCGATCGCGTCGGGTGCGTCCCGGATCTCCGGCGGCATGTCCAGGTACTCGAAGATCCGGTCGAAGAGCGCCATCGAGGACTGCACCTCGGTCGAGACCTGCAGCATCGAGCCGATCGGGAAGAACAGCCGGGACTGGAGCGTGGTGAACGAGACGAGCGTGCCCGCGGTGATCGCGCTCGTCGGGTCGTCGCGGAGCACCCAGCCGGCGACGAGGTAGACGAGGGCCGGGGTGATGGAGAAGAAGGTGCCGACCACCGCGAAGAAGGACCGACCGATCATCGTCTGTCGGATCTGCAGACCCGTCAGGCGCTCGTTCTCACGGCGGAAGCGCTCCTCCTCCAACCGCCGGCGTCCGAACGTCTTCGAGAGCAGGATCCCGGACACCGAGAGCGTCTCCTCGGTGACCGCCGTCAGGTCGGCCAGCGTCCGCTGCGTGCTGCTCGCGATCTCGCGCCGCGCGCGGCCCACCTTCGCCGTGAGCCACAGGAAGATGGGGAGCATCGACAGCGACAGCGCCGTGAGCTGCCAGGAGAGGAGCGCCATCGCGATGAGCGTGCTCACGATGACGACGACGTTCGAGAGGATGCTCGACATCGTGTCCGTCACGACGGTCTGCACGCCGCCCACGTCGTTCGCGAGGCGCGACTGGATCTCGCCGGTGCGCGTCGTGGTGAAGAACCGGAGCGGCATCGCCTGCAGGTGCGCGTAGAGCGCGTTCCGGAGATCCTGCATGACGCGGAGGCCGACGAGGTTCGCGAGGTACGTCTGCCCCACCCCGATGACCGAGGTCACGATGGGGATCGCGATCATCAGCCCCGCGAACACGTAGAGGTTGTGCATGTTCGGGCAGGCGGCGCCGTCGCAGCTGCCCGCGGGGTTGCCGAAGAGCGCCCGGTCGAAGACGAGCTTGATGAGGATGGGGTTCACGACGCCGAGGGCCGAGGTCGCGACGATCGCCAGCGCCACGAGCCAGACCTTCCCCCGGTAGGGACGGAACGTCGAGATCACCCGCCGCACCGTCGAGCGGGAGATGGGACGCCGGTCCTCCTCGGGGATCGGCCGGAACATGCGGCCGTGACGCATGGAGCCAGGATACGGTGGAGATGCGCTCCGTCGGCTCAGGGCCGCGCGCAGCCCGCCAGCGTCCGGGCCCGCTCCAGCACCGCCTCGAGCATCGCCGGCGTGAGCCTGCCCGTGAACGTGTTCTGCTGGCTCGGGTGGTACGAGCCGAGCAGGCGGTACGGGCCGATGCTCGCCTCCGCCCCGTGCGCGAAGGCCGGCCGGGGCCGGGGCCGGTGCCCGAGCGCGGCGAGGGCCCGGATCGCCCCGTCCCAGGCGAAGGCCCCGAGCGCCACGATCGCCCGCAGCTCGGTCAGGGCGGCGATCTCCCGCACGAGGAACGGCAGGCACCGATCGCGCTCCTCCGGGGTCGGGCGGTTCCCGGGCGGGGCGCACCGGTTCACCGCGGCCACGTAGACGCAGCGGAGCTCGAGCCCGTCATCGAGGGAGACGGAGGTGGGCTGGTTCGCGAGCCCGACCCGATGGAGCGCCGCGTACAGGACGTCTCACGAGCGATCGCCGGTGAAGATGCGTCCGGTCCGGTTCCCCCCATGCGCGGCCGGCGCCAGACCGAGGACGAGGATCCGGGCCGCCGGATCGCCGAACCCGGGGACCGGGCGACCCCAGTACGTCTGGTCCGCGAACCGCCGGGTCTTCTCCCGAGCCACCCGCTCCCGCCAGGCGACGAGGCGGGGGCACGCGCGGCAGGCCACGATCTCGGCTCGCAGCGCCTCGAGCTCGGCCCGCGCCTCCATCTCAGACCCGGAGCGCGCGGAAGCGCCGCTCCGCCGCCTCGAGGACGTCGAGCGGCGCCATGAGCGCGCCGATCGTGCCGATCAGCGCCTCGAAGCCCTCCGGCATCTCCGCCCGCAGGCGGAGCTCCTCGCTCATCCGTCGGCACTCGGCGATCGCGGCGTCGGCCTCCCGCCACTCGCGCTCGAGCGGCGGGACCCGCCAGCCCGGCATGCAGCGGTCCGCCTCGCCGAGCGCCTCCTCGAACTCGAGGAGGGTCTCGGCCAGCGGGCGCCCCGGCAGCCGGGTGCTGGGGACCGACTCGGCGAGGGCCGCCTTCCCGCGCTCCAGCGCCGCCACGGTCTCGGAGAAGGCCGCGTAGGCCTCCTCGAGCTCCGCCGGCAGGCGCTTACGCCGCAGGATCACATCGACCCCCGGAACGCCGCGAGGGCCCCGAGCGCGGTCCCGGGGTCGTTGGAGGCGATGGCGTCCACCCCCCAGGCGAGGAGCTCTCGGATCCGCGCCGCGTCGTCCACCGTCCACGTTCCGACCCGGACCCCGGCGGCGTGGGCCTCGGCCACGAACCCGGGGCCAGCGGGCAGGAGGGCACGGACGCCCGGCAGCACCAGGTCGTGCCCCTCCTCGCGCGCGAGCGCGAGCGCGTCGCGGGGATCGACGTGCTCGGTCGAGAGGAGCCCCGTCGCGACCTCCGGCGCGAGCTCCCGCGCCCGACGGATCGAGCGCGGGTTGAAGGAGATGACGAGCACCGGCCCCGCGAAGCCGGTGCGCTCCACCTCCGCCACGGCGGCCTCGACGATCGGCTCGCCCTCGGGATCGTACCCGGGCTCCCCGGGGATGCTCTTGATCTCCATCGCGACGGCGGCCCGGCCCGAGAGGCACGCCAGGGCCTCGGCCAGGGTCGGCACGTGCGCGGCGACGCCTCCCTTCCCCGCGCGGAGGCCGGCGATCTCGGCCGCGGTGAGCTCGTGGACGAACCCCCGCCCGTCGGTCGTGCGGGCGACGTCGGGATCGTGCATGACCACGGGGACGCCGTCGGCCGTCAGGCGCACGTCGAGCTCCACGACGGGCGCGCCCAGGGCGATGGCGGCCTCGAACGCCGGCAGCGTGTTCTCCGGATGCGTGGAGGAGGCGCCGCGGTGGGCGACGATCACCGGGAAGGCGTCCTCCGGGAAGCCGTGGCGGCGCATCGGACCGGAGTCTAGCCGCGCTCAGACCGAGCTCGAGGGGCAGAGGTGGTTCACCGGACAGGCCTCGCACCGCGGGTTCCGCGCGGTGCACACGGCCCGGCCGTGCTCGATCAGCACGTACGTGAAGGGGAACCACCGATCCCGGGGGATCAGGCGCATGAGGTCCTGCTCGATGCGATCCGGGTCCGACGCGGCCGAGAACCCGAGGCGGTTCGCGAGGCGCTTCACATGGGTGTCCACCGCGATCCCCTCGACCTTGCCGAAGGCGTTGCCGAGGACGATGTTCGCCGTCTTGCGCGCCACGCCGCGGAGCGTGAGCAGATCCTCCATCGTGTCCGGCACCCGTCCGCCGTAGACCTCGACGATCCGGCGGCAGGCCTCCCGGATCGAGGTCGCCTTCTGGTTGAAGAAGCCGGTGGGTCGGATGTCGGCCCGCAGCTCCTCCTCGGGCACGCGCAGGTAGTCCTCCGGCCTCCGGTACTTCCGGAAGAGCGTCTCGGTGACCTCGTTCACCTTCTCGTCCGTGCACTGGGCCGAGAGGATCGTCGCGACCAGGAGCTCGAGCGGGTTCGAGAACCGCAGCGCCACCTTCGCGTCCGGATAGGCCTCCGAGAGGATCCGGACGATCTCCGGGGCGCGCTCCTCGATCGGGCTCTCGCGGGTGAGCCGCCGGGCGCGTCGGGAGCCCGACGCCCCGGTCGTGCGCGTGGACGCCTTCCGCCGCGCGGGCATCTCGACCTCCTCACACCTCCCCGGGCGGGCCCATCTCCAGCGGGAGCCGGAAGCGCTCGCCGGCGGGAGCCCGCATCCACCGTCCCGCACGGTACACGTGGACGGCCGAGCGGCCGAGCACCTCCCACGTCGCCCCGTCGCCCACCATCGCCGTCGCCTCGTCGATCCCGACCAGCGTCTCCCCCGGTCGCACCGAGCGCTGGATGAACGCGTGCGCTCCCGGGTACCAGCGCTCCACCGTGTCCCAATGGGGCGCGAACAGCACCACTCGAACGTACGACGATCCGGGCTTCCAGACCGCGTCCGAGGCGAGGTCCTCGCGCTCGGCGTCCTCCCGCCTCCTGATCGGCAGCACCGCAGCCGGCACCCCGAGCGAGGCGAAGTGCGCGAGCCCCTTGCGGGCCCAGCCGTCGAACACGTCGTCCCCCTCCGGGGCGGAGGCCGTCGGCAGGACGAGCACGCTCCCGTCGCCGTCCGAGCGCTCGAGCACCCAGCGATCCACGACCTCGGACCAGGGCTCGAACTCGCCCGCGCCGAGGAACGCGAGGACGCGGTTCACCGCAGCTCCTCCGGGCGGAGCTCCGCGTCGAGACGCGCCCCGAGCTCCTCGGCGACCGCGAGCACCGCATCGAGGTCCTCGGCCTCGGTCCGGAAGTTCACGATGCACACGCGGAGGAAGAACCGCCCGTCCAGCACCGCGTTCGAGATGAACGCCCGGCCGTCCAGCTGGATCTCGGTCATGAGACGCTCGTTCATCCGGTCCAGGTACGCGTCGCGGCCCGGACCCTCCGGCAGGTCCGGCGGCGCGTAGCGGAAGCAGCAGATCGACAGGCCGACCGGGCAGGCGAGCTCGAAGGCCGGGTGCTCGACCACCCGCCGCCCCAGGTACCGGGCGAGCTCGGCGTCGTGCGAGATCCTCCGGGCGTACGCGGCCCGCCCGTGCGCGAGGAGCGAGACCCACACCTTGAGCGCCCAGAAGCCCCGCGAGAACTGCGGCCCCCACCGCCCGAGGTCGACCCCGGCGCGCGTGAGCTCGCGGTCCTGCCGCACGTAGGCCGGGTCGGCGTCGAAGGACGCCGGCAGCAGCGACGCGTCGCGCAGCAGCACGCAGCCTCCGGTGAGCGGGGTCGAGAGCCACTTGTGCGGGTCGAACGCGATCGAGTCGGCCCGCTCGATCCCGTCGAAGAGCGGGCGCAGGTCCGGCGCGAGCATCGCGGGCCCGCCGTACGCGGCGTCGACGTGGAACCACAGCCCCTCGCGCTCGCAGAGGTCCGCGATCTCGCCGAGGGGGTCCACCGCGCCGGTCGAGACGGTCCCCGCGGTGCCCACGACCGCGAACGGGCGGATCCCCGCCCCGCGGTCGCGCGCGATGGCGGCCTCGAGCTCGTCGACCCGCATCCGGAACCGCCGGTCCACGGGGACGTGCCGGACGTTCGCCCGGCCGATGCCGAGCATGTCCGCGGCCCGGTCGCTCACGACGTGGGTCTCGGTGGAGAGGTACAGGCCGAGCTGCGGACCCGCCGCGACGCCGCGGTCGCGCACGTCCCACCCCGCGCGGTGGTCGCGCGCCGCCTTCAGCGCGACGAAGGTCGCCATCGCCCCGCCCGAGGTGATGATGCCGCCCGAGCCCTCGGGCAGCCCGAACACCTCCCGAGCGAAGAAGCGGGTGAGCGCGAGCTCGACCTCGGTCGCCGAGGGCGAGAGCCCCCAGCCTCCGAGGTTCATGTTGATGCCCGCCGCGAGCAGGTCGG